>NZ_JAMBOQ010000017.1 GCF_023715685.1 Priestia aryabhattai | reverse complement strand
ATATAATATGTCTGGTGGCGATAGCGAAGAGGTCACACCCGTTCCCATACCGAACACGGAAGTTAAGCTCTTTAGCGCCAATGGTAGTTGGGACTTTGTCCCTGTGAGAGTAGGACGTTGCCAGGCTGTTATTATTCCACAGTAGCTCAGTGGTAGAGCTATCGGCTGTTAACCGATCGGTCGTAGGTTCGAGTCCTACCTGTGGAGCCATTTGGAGAGCTGTCCGAGTGGCCGAAGGAGCACGATTGGAAATCGTGTAGGCGGTTAACGCTGTCTCAAGGGTTCAAATCCCTTGCTCTCCGCCATTTTTATCTAATTAACACAGTGGCCCGTTGGTCAAGCGGTTAAGACACCGCCCTTTCACGGCGGTAACACGGGTTCGAATCCCGTACGGGTCACCATTTATTTTTATCTACATAATAGTGGAGGATTAGCTCAGCTGGGAGAGCACCTGCCTTACAAGCAGGGGGTCGGCGGTTCGATCCCGTCATCCTCCACCATATATTATCATCGCGGGGTGGAGCAGTTCGGTAGCTCGTCGGGCTCATAACCCGAAGGTCGCAGGTTCAAATCCTGTCCCCGCAACCAAGTGGTCCCGTGGTGTAGCGGTTAACATGCCTGCCTGTCACGCAGGAGATCGCGGGTTCGATTCCCGTCGGGACCGCCATTTTAAATTTAATAAGGCTCGGTAGCTCAGTTGGTAGAGCAAAGGACTGAAAATCCTTGTGTCGGCGGTTCGATTCCGTCCCGAGCCACCATTTTAAAAACACTTGTTTTTAAAATGCCGGTGTAGCTCAACTGGTAGAGCAACTGACTTGTAATCAGTAGGTTGGGGGTTCAAGTCCTCTTGCCGGCACCACAGTTATTGTGGAGGGGTAGCGAAGTGGCTAAACGCGGCGGACTGTAAATCCGCTCCTTCGGGTTCGGCAGTTCGAATCTGCCCCCCTCCACCATTTATAGGGGCATAGTTTAAAGGTAGAACTACGGTCTCCAAAACCGTCAGTGTGGGTTCGATTCCTACTGCCCCTGCCAATTATAAAAACAACATTGCATATATACGTGGCGATTGTGGCGAAGTGGTTAACGCACCGGATTGTGGTTCCGGCATTCGTGGGTTCGATTCCCATCAGTCGCCCCATTTATAAACGATATGCATATTCCAATATTGGGCTATCGCCAAGCGGTAAGGCAACGGATTTTGATTCCGTCATGCGTTGGTTCGAATCCAGCTAGCCCAGCCATATTTGCGGAAGTAGTTCAGTGGTAGAACACCACCTTGCCAAGGTGGGGGTCGCGAGTTCGAACCTCGTCTTCCGCTCCAATTTTAATAAAGTTATTTAGTCTTGAATAAATGGCGGCATAGCCAAGTGGTAAGGCAGAGGTCTGCAAAACCTTTATCACCGGTTCAAATCCGGTTGCCGCCTCCATTTATTTACAAGCTGCCGGGGTGGTGGAATTGGCAGACACACAGGACTTAAAATCCTGCGGTAGGTGACTACCGTGCCGGTTCAAGTCCGGCCCTCGGCACCATTTGTAATTTTAACTTGCCTTTTTTATTTTGCCGATGTGGCGGAATTGGCAGACGCGCACGACTCAAAATCGTGTTCCTTCGGGAGTGTCGGTTCGACCCCGACCATCGGTACTTTAGCTTTACCTGACAGGATGATTCCTGTTTTTATTTTTACTTATCGGTCGACAAATTTTGATAATATTTGCGGGTGTAGTTTAGTGGTAAAACCTCAGCCTTCCAAGCTGATGTCGTGAGTTCGATTCTCATCACCCGCTCCATACATATTGTTATCACAACGCAGTGTCTCGCTTTCAAAGCTGAGATGTTGCGTTTTTTATTTTTAGCGTAAATATAGCGTCTATCTTGAAAAGATAGACGCTATATTTGCGTACATCAGTTAATGACTTGATATGTTGTTTCGCCGCCGTGAATTTGAATGAACATGTCACTTAAGGATTTAGTTAGTTTATAAGCCTGTTCTTCTGAAAGTGAAGGTTTTAAATAGATGAACTGTACAGCTTGTGTTGTCTTTTCAGTTACGTACGCTCGGTTAGAATCGACATAAGGACTTCCGAAAGCTCCTAGGGCATCTTTTGAAATGATTTTATTTTCTAAAGAAATGCTACGCTCATTTAGAGCTTCATAAGACTCTTCTTTTGTACCGATAGTAAATTCGATTGGGCCCTCTAAATTAGAGGAATCATAAATTCCAATTGGTACTTCATATTGCAATGAAAAAAAGTTATTAATGTCAACAGCAGAATTGATAGAAGGCAAATACGTTTGTTTTCCTATTCGTCGAATTAAAGCTTCTATAGAAGGACGATATTTACTTGGATCAGTTCCAAATGTTTTGAAAAGCTTTCTCCACTCGCTAACACCTTCAAATTCTGTTACTTTTTTTGACTCAAGGTCGAAATAAATGGATTCTTGAAAGAGGCGCAGGCGTCCTTTTAGCATTTGAGGAGAATCGTCAACTTCAATATTTTTATACTGAATGATTCCCATTTTAAAAGAAGGGCAAAGCTGTTTAATAGCGGGTGATAATGTAAAGTTCATTTTTTTGATCCTTTCTATTATAATTAGTATTTGTTCGTTTATAGATATCATCCTATCATTTCATTGAGTGAGAAAACAGTTCAATGCATGAATATATAGAATTTCTTAGAAAGGAGGCTATTACTCACTATGAATGCGTATCAATTGAAGGAAGAAATTATTTCATACAGCAAAGAGATTGGAATCGATAAGATTGGATTTGCGAGTGCTTCTATGTTTGATGAGTTAAAAAATCGATTGTTAGCACAGCAAGAGTTAGGTTATGCTTCAGGCTTTGAAGAACCTGATATTGAAAAGAGAGTAGATCCCACATTAGTTGTTCCAAAAGCTAGATCTATTATTTCAATTGCACTTGCGTATCCTTCTAAATTAAAGGATGCACCAAAGAGCACAAAGGAAGATCGCCGAGGGATCTTTTGCCGAGCTTCTTGGGGACAAGATTATCATACGGTTTTACGTGATAGGCTTCAAAAGCTTGAAACATTTATAAAAGAAAAAGTACCTGCAGCTACCCTTCAATCGATGGTAGACACAGGCGAGCTATCGGACCGAGCCGTAGCAGAAAGAGCTGGTATTGGCTGGAGCGGTAAGAACTGTGCTATTATTACACCTGAATTCGGTTCCTACGTGTATTTAGGAGAAATGATTACAGATATCCCGTTTCCTCCTGATAAACCGATAGAAGACGGTTGTGGTACTTGTAATAAGTGCGTGGACGTGTGCCCTACCGGCGCGCTTGTAACAGGCGGTCAGCTGAATTCGCAGCGATGCATTGCCTTTTTAACCCAAACAAAAGGATTTTTAGCTGAAGAATTTCGAAGTAAATTAGGCAATCGTTTATATGGCTGTGATACATGTCAAACTGTGTGTCCTAAAAACAAAGGAAAAGACTTTCATTTTCACCCTGAGATGGAGCCCGACCCAGAACTTGCGAAGCCTAAATTAAAACCGCTTTTAACGATGAGTAATCGCGAGTTCAAAGAAAAATTTGGACATGTTTCAGGGTCTTGGAGAGGGAAAAAGCCAATTCAGCGTAATGCCATTATTGCACTGGCCCATTTCAAAGATCAAACCGCCGTTCCAGATTTAATTGATTTAATTAAAAATGACGTTCGCCCTGTCATTCGAGGAACAGCGGCATGGGCATTAGGCAAAATTGGTGATAAAGAAGCGTTAGATACACTTATGAACTTAAGAGAAAAAGAAAAGGATCAAGAAGTAATTGAAGAAATGTCAAAAGGTATAGAGATGCTTCAAGAGATCTAAACCGTATTTTTATTGATAAAGTTAGCTAATGAGTCATAGCGTATAATAAACGCTTAGAAAAGTGGTGACATTATGCTAACAAAAAGGAATGTATTATATACTTTAATTAAAGCGCGTGCGGACAGCTATGTAAAAGGTGAGCTTCATGAAGACTTTAAGCCTTTCATTGAACAGCAGTGTGAGCTAAAGCGGTCTCTTATAAAAAAAAGAGAAGTTGACGTTTTAAAATGTAATATGAAAGGTTCTATTCAATCCACTCATACGGATCAGGAAGAAACAAGAGTATTATATAAGGTGCACATTCAGGCATTTCTAAAACAAAACAATTTTTTCTATATAGAAGAAGAAATTGAAGATCGTTTAGCTCTTTTTTATAAAGATACCCTTATTCAAGATGAGCTGCTGGTAAAGGATTTTTCTGAAGATGAGATTAAAATGAATGTAGAAGAAGTAGAGCAAGGCGAAGAAAGAGCCTCTTATTATGATCGTCTTGCGGCTGTTCAGTATGCGGAAAAATATTGGGATAAACCTAACCAAAATTACAAGCAGTTTGATGTAAACTGCACTAACTATATCTCACAGTGTTTGCATGCAGGAAAGGCGCCAATGCGGGGATATCCTAAAAAAGCAGCCGGATGGTGGATGAGAGGGAACGCCTGGAGCTACAGCTGGGCAGTTGCGCATTCCATGCATAGCTATTTAAGTAACTCCAAATCAGGACTTCGGGCTGTGCGGAAATCTTCAGCAAGCGAACTCGTTCCCGGAGACGTTATCTGCTACGATTTTGAAGGAGATGGAAGATGGAATCATACGACGATTGTTGTAGCAAAAGACGGTCACGGTATGCCTCTTGTGAATGCGAACACGTATAATAGTCGAATGAGATATTGGGCTTATGAAGATTCAACGGCTTATACGCCAAAGATTAAGTATGATTTTTTCCATATCGTTGATCAGTAGGACTTTCGTTTTAGCAAGTTAGTGGTATAATGATGAATAGATTTGTTAGCAGAGGTGAAAATTTGTGGGAGTACACGTAGTGTTATTTCAACCAGAAATTCCAGCAAATACAGGAAATATTGCGCGAACATGTGCAGCAACAAATACGACGTTGCATTTAGTTCGACCGTTAGGCTTTTCAACAGATGATAAAATGTTAAAGCGAGCTGGATTGGATTACTGGGAATTTGTAAATGTGGTGTATCATGATTCATTAGAAGAAGTATTTGAAAAGTATCCTGAAGCAGGTTTCTACTTCATCACAAAATTTGGTCAGCAGCCACATACAACATTTGATTATAGTGACTTAGAACAGGATCATTTCTTCGTATTTGGAAGAGAAACAAAGGGGCTGCCAAAGCACATTATTGAAGAGAACATGGAAAGATGTCTTCGTTTACCGATGACAGAAAATGTTCGTTCTTTAAATTTATCTAATACAGCAGCTATTTTAATCTATGAAGCGCTGCGTCAACAAAATTACGCTGGTCTATCTTAAGTAAAAAGCGAGGTTCAAATTTTATTGAACCTCGCTTTTTTTATTTATGTCGACGATGATATGTAGTGGTTATTTTTTAACTCCCGGTTTATCATTGTATCCCGCTCTGAAGATGGATGCTAAAAAAGCAATTGTTACTCCTAATACTAAAAGTAAGCGCATTGATTTTCCTCCTCAATCTAATTAAAAGGATTATAAAGCTACTACATTTAAAACCGACTTCTTATATCTCATGATGTGTAATAATAACAAAATAAATCTTTTAGAGACATAAGTTCTCTAACAAAGTTTAACCGTCCCTTCTTACTCTTTTATTATATCCAATAAATACTTCACTGTGAATGCCTAGCAAGGACAAATTTCTGAATTTTACAATTTAAAAAGCATGTTCAAACATTTTGCTGCATAGATTGTATTAATCTTGTTCACTAGCACCATAACTAGTAGGGGAGGTCCTTTAATGGATATATTAAAGAAAGTTGAAAGATACCGCGAAGAAGAGAATCGTCTTAAGTGGGAAGGGACATTTGAAGAGTACCTAAAGCTGATTAAAGATGAGCCTTTAATTGCTCAGCCTGCACACTCTAGAGTATACAACATGATAAAGGATGCAGGAATTGAAGAGGTAAATGGTAAAAGACATTATAAATTTTTCAGTGGACAAATGTTTGGACTTGAAGATTCGCTAGAACGGTTGGTGGAAGAATATTTTCATCCAGCTGCAAAGCGTTTAGATGTTCGTAAACGTATTTTACTTTTAATGGGTCCAGTAAGTGGTGGTAAATCTACGCTAGTGACCATGTTAAAAAGAGGGCTTGAAGCTTATTCGCTTACTGATCGAGGAGCTGTTTACGCTATTAAAGGATGCCCAATGCATGAAGACCCGCTGCATTTAATTCCACATCATTTACGTAAAGACTTCTTTGAAGAGTATGGTATCCGAATTGAAGGAAACTTATCTCCTTTAAATACAATGCGATTAGAGGAAGAGTATGGCGGCCGAATTGAAGACGTCATTATTGAACGAATTTTCTTTTCAGAAGACAAACGAACTGGAATCGGAACGTTCAGTCCTTCTGATCCGAAATCTCAAGACATTGCTGACCTAACAGGAAGCATTGACTTTTCAACAATTGCAGAATATGGATCTGAGTCAGACCCGCGTGCTTACCGCTTTGACGGAGAGCTTAATAAAGCAAACCGAGGAATGATGGAGTTCCAAGAGATGCTAAAATGTGATGAGAAATTTTTATGGCATTTACTCTCTTTGACCCAAGAAGGAAACTTTAAAGCAGGAAGATTTGCTTTAATTAGCGCAGATGAATTAATCGTAGCGCATACAAATGAAACAGAGTATCGTTCGTTTATTTCCAATAAGAAAAATGAAGCTTTGCATTCACGAATTATTGTGATGCCTGTTCCATATAACTTAAAAGTGAGTGATGAGGAAAAAATTTATGACAAAATGATTCGTGAAAGTGACGTATCAGATGTTCATATTGCCCCTCATACGTTACGTATTGCGTCTATCTTTACTACGTTAACGAGATTAAAAGAGCCTAAAAAAGGCGATATCGATTTATTAAAGAAAATGCGCCTATACGACGGTCAATCTGTAGAAGGATACAACGATGCAGACGTGGAAGAGTTACAAAAAGAGTATACGGATGAAGGAATGAGCGGTATTGATCCTCGTTATGTCATTAATCGCATTTCATCTACCATCATTCGAAAAGATATTAAATCAATCAATGCATTAGATGTACTGCGTTCATTGAAAGAAGGGTTAGCACAGCATGCGTCTATTTCTGCTGAGGATCGAGAGCGTTACCTAAATTATATTTCTCTGGCGCGTAAAGAATATGATGAGATTGCTAAAAAAGAAGTGCAAAAAGCGTTCGTTTATTCGTACGAAGAGTCTGCTAAAACATTGATGGATAATTATTTAGATAATGTCGAAGCATACTGCAATAAGAATAAGCTTCGCGATCCGTTAACAGGAGAAGAGTTAAATCCAGACGATAAATTAATGCGTTCCATTGAAGAACAAATTGGTATTTCAGAAAATGCGAAAAAAGCATTCCGCGAAGAAATCTTAATTCGTATTTCCGCTTATGCACGTAAAGGAAAACGATTTGATTATAATTCGCATGAGCGCTTACGTGAAGCGATTCAGAAAAAATTGTTTGCGGATTTAAAAGACGTAGTGAAAATTACAACGTCCACTAAAACACCAGATGAGCAGCAGCTGAAGAAAGTGAATGAAGTAGTGGCTCGATTAATTGATGAGCATGGATACAATTCAGTATCTGCTAATGAACTGCTGCGCTATGTAGGAAGTTTGTTAAATCGATAACTCAGTACTAACAAGAAAACATGGCACTTCCGATTTGTGCCATGTTTTTCTTATCTCTTAAAATAAACTCTGCATAATTAGGCTAATGTGTAGTACGGATTGCACATAACCATCATATGATAAGCTATAAACATATAAATGACACTAGACACTATAAAATGAATAGTTAATAGGGAAAGAATTAGTTAGCAAGTATATCATTCTTGCGCATAGGATAAGAGTAACCAACCTTTGAACTAAAGGTATTTGTCAGAAACTTTCGGTATAGCTTATGCATGCCGAGCAAAAACGTGCAGTTGTTTTTAAAATAAGGAGGGGAATAGCGTGGGAAAAGAAGTAGATAAAAGTTTTGCTGTCTCAAAAGAAGACTGGTCCCTCCATCGTAAAGGCCACGATGATCAAAAAAGACATCAAGAAAAAATTAAAGAAGCGATTAAAAATAATTTACCGGATTTAATTACAGAAGAAAATATCGTGATGTCCAATGGAAGAGAAGTTGTTAAAATTCCAATTAAATCATTGGATGAATATCGAATTCGGTACAATTATGATAAAAACAAGCATGTGGGTCAAGGTGATGGAGACAGTAAAGTTGGGGATGTAGTAGCACGTGACGGATCTGCTGGAGATGGTCAAAAAGGAGCAGGAAAAGGTCAAGGAGCAGGTGACCAGGCTGGAGAAGACTACTTTGAAGCGGAAGTGTCTCTTATGGAGCTTCAAGAGGCTTTATTTGCTCAATTAGAACTGCCTAATCTTCAGCGAAAAGAATCTGATCAAATTGTTGTGGAACACATTGAATTTAATGATATACGACGTACAGGTTTGATGGGGAATATTGATAAAAAACGAACTATGATGAGCGCTTATAAGCGAAATGCAATGACAGGAAAGCCTGCTTTTCATCCTATTTATCCGGAAGATTTAAAATTCAAAACGTGGAATGAAGTTATAAAGCCAGAATCCAAAGCAGTCGTTTTAGCTATGATGGATACGAGCGGTTCGATGGGCATATGGGAAAAATATATGGCACGAAGCTTTTTCTTTTGGATGACACGCTTTTTACGTACGAAATATGAAACAGTGGAAATTGAATTTATTGCGCATCATACAGAGGCAAAAGTAGTATCAGAAGAAGACTTCTTCTCAAAAGGAGAAAGTGGAGGAACCATCTGCTCATCTGCTTACCGAAAAGCGCTTGAATTAATTAATCAAAAGTATGATCCGAGCCGTTATAATATTTACCCGTTTCATTTTTCAGATGGCGATAACTTAACTTCAGATAACGCAAGGTGTGTAAAGTTAGTAAACGAATTAATGAAAGTGTCAAATATGTTTGGGTATGGGGAAGTGAATCAGTACAATCGACATTCTACTTTAATGTCTGCTTACAAAAACATTCAAGACGAAAACTTTAGACACTTTATTTTAAAACAAAAATCAGACGTTTTTCATGCGATGAAAAGCTTTTTTAGAAAAGAGACAGAAGACCAGAAATATGCATAACCTAAAAGGCCTAGACTTGTTATCTAGGTCTTTTTTATGCGGTTTATTCAGCGCTTCTTTGGAAATAGTAAAAGTACGACTTTATTCAAAAGGAGAATAAGTGAATGAACGAAAATATAAAGAGCGAAATGCAAAAACATCAACAAAATCAGCGGTTGAACGCAGCCGAGTTAGGTTACTTATGGGCGCAATATTTAGGCGATACGCTGTATGTATGTGTTCTTGGGTATTTTCTATCTGTTGTAAAAGATCCCGAGATTAAAGAGCTCTTAAAAAAAGCACATCAGATTTCACAAACTCATGTAGACGAATTGACGGAATTATTCAGTTCGGAAAAAATTCCAATACCAGTAGGTTTTGGGGAACAAGATGTGAACAAAGGAGTTCCTGCGTTATTTGATGATATTTTTATGGCTATCTATGTCAATGAAATGGCCATTGGAGGTATGAAGAAATATGCCAGAGCGCTAAGCGCAGTGAGAAGGCAAGATATTTATGACCACCTATCTCGATGTGTAAAAGAAAGCGACAGTCTTTTAGAGGATTCTAACCACGTTATTTTAAGAAAAAGCATGCTGATGAGACCTCCGGTTATTCCTTATCCTGTAAAAGTAAATTTTGTGGACCAGAAAACGTTTATATCACCATTTTTCTCTCAAATGCATCCTTTAACTTCTTTGGAGGTTACGGCTATTCAAGAAATTGTTAATACAAATGTATTAGGTAAAACGCTGATGTTGGCATTTAGTCAAGTAGCTACCACACAAAAATTACGCTCTTATTTTTTTGATGGAGTCAAGCTTGCGAGTAAGCAAATCAAGCACTTCACCGAGTTACTGTCTGAAGCTGATTTACCAAGCCCAAGGCTGCTTGATGCATATGTAACCAACTCAACGATTTCACCATTTTCAGATAAGCTGATGATGTATCATACTTCCACGGCGGTGACAATCGCTATTGATAACTGCGGTGCTGGTTTGTCTATGTCGTTCCGTTCGGATGTAGCAGTAGAATTTTCTCAGCTAATTGGGCGTATAGGGAAATATGGAAAAGATGGAATTCGGATTATGATTGAGCAAGGTTGGATGGAAGAACCTCCAATGGCAACAGATCGTAAGAAGTTGGCGGAGAAATAATAAGGAGTATGTTGTAGATTATCAGTAATTTTGCGGTACTGAAACATATATAGCTAAAAGAAAATAGATTGCTCTAGACCCACTTGAATGAGCAGTGATAAGATAAAAAAGCTGATTTTTCAAGAAGTAAGTCGAGGTGTGCAAATGAACAACAGTATAAGGGAGTCCATTGCGAAAAAAGTAGCATGGATTAGCGTATGGAGCAATATTGCACTTACGCTAGGAAAAGTAATAGTAGGATGGATTGGAAATAGTGATGCCGTATTTGCTGATGGTATTCATTCTGCAGCGGACGTATTTGCCTCTATTATTGTCTTATTGGTTATACGAGTAGCGAATAAGCCAGCAGATAATGACCATCCATATGGGCACGGAAAAGCAGAAGTGATTGTCTCAGGAATCGTAGGAATTATTTTATTGCTTGTATCATTTTATGTGGTATTTGAAGGAGTCGTTGGTTTATTCCATCCGGTTGAATCTCCAAATATTTTAGCCATGTGGATTGCTGTTATTTCATACATAGCAAAGGTATTATTGTACCGTTATTCTTTAAACGTAGCAAAGCAGCACCACAGTAAGGCAATTGAGGCAATTGCATTTGATCATAAAGCAGATATTGTTGCTTCTATTGCAGCTGCAATTGGTGTTTTATTATCAATTATTGGTGATAGAATGGATGTTCAACTGCTGTTATACGGAGATAAAATAGCCAGTATCTTTGTTGCTTATTTAATTTTTAATATTGCCAGACAAATGATGGGAGAGTCTTTTCAAATCTTAATGGAAGGCAATATTGATGAAGAGTTGCTAAAAGAACTTGAAGAAAGCATTTATGAATTCAAAGATGTGAAGCGTATTGATCGCGTTCGAGCAAGAGAGCATGGCCATTACATATTAGTTGATGTACGTATTTCAATTGACCACTTTAAAACAATTAAGGAAGGCCATGATTTAGGACGAGAAATCAAAGCAACACTTATGAAAAAGCATGATAATATTCAGGAAGTATTAATCCATTTGAATCCTTATTTTCCAGATTAAAAAGAAGCAGCGAGTTGTTATCTCGCTGCTTCTTTTTATTTGTAAATGCAGAAATGAATGAAAAAGGTAGAATAAAATTAAGGGGGCTTTATAAGCAAAATGTATGAGAATTTTTATCTTTTATTCATAAAGAATCAAGTTTAATAAAATTGTATAAAAGGAATTGTATTTATTTATTGATGTGATAGGATAAAAAAGCATGTAAATGCATTCACTACGAATGAAAGCATTGGACAGATACATATAGATAATAATAAATGGTTTAGGGAGTTAAAGAAGGTGATGTTGAAGTGAATGCAAGTATCAGGTCAATCGTTAAAAAAGTCATGTTCACTCTATTTATTGCGTATATGGCAGTGGTCATTTATGCTACTCTCATACGGGAAAACGAACATGTTTACGGAAAAGCAATGAACTTGGATTTATTTAGTACGATCCGTCTGATGTGGGACAGCGGTAATATAATGCTCACTCTGACAAATATACTGGGAAATATCGTAATGTTTGCACCGCTTGGAATGTTTATTCCTTTGTTTATGAAGTGGTTTGACGGTTTTATCCAAGTGTTTACGACTGGTTTTTTAATAAGTTTTCTGATTGAAATTTTACAGTACAAGCTAACGGAACGAGTATTTGATATTGATGATATCTTTTTGAACACGCTAGGTACATTTATAGGCTGGGTTATTATTAAGATACTATATTGGATCAAGAACGTGATGAAAGCACGTTTCAAAAAAAGATGAAAGGACTTCTTTACGAAGTCCTTTTTGCATCTTGTTGATAGAAACACTTAATACAGCGCCTTACGGAAGAATGGGATGATTCAACGATAACGTGCTGACAATTTTGCTGAACAAATAATAACTTTCCTTCAAGCTGCTTAATTTGTTCTTTAAGCTGTTCTACTTCATTATTGATAGATATTTGAACCACTGTTAACAAACTCTTTAGCTTTTTCTTTCATTCCTTCTTTTCTTACTTCGTTTACATCTTTTTCGTTTTCTTGAGCCATGTTACGAATATCTTGAGAAATACGCATTGAACAGAATTTAGGTCCACACATTGAACAGAAATGGGCTGTTTTAGCACCTTCAGCAGGAAGTGTTTCATCGTGATATTCTTTTGCGCGCTCTGGATCTAGTGACAGGTTAAATTGATCATTCCATCTAAATTCAAATCTGGCTTTAGACAGCGCGTTATCGCGTTTTTGTGCTCCTGGATGGCCTTTTGCTAGGTCAGCGGCATGCGCAGCAATTTTATAGGTAATAACACCTTCTCGAACGTCTTCTTTATTCGGAAGACCTAAGTGTTCTTTTGGCGTTACGTAGCAAAGCATAGCTGTCCCAAACCAGCCAATCATTGCAGCACCAATACCCGATGTAATATGGTCATAACCTGGAGCGATGTCAGTAGTAAGCGGTCCAAGAGTATAGAAGGGAGCTTCTTGACATATTTCCATTTGTTTATCTACGTTTTCTTTGATGAGATGCATAGGGACATGTCCTGGACCTTCAATCATAACTTGAACATCGTGTTTCCAAGCAATTTTAGTTAGTTCACCAAGCGTTTCTAATTCACCAAACTGTGCTTCATCATTAGCATCTGCAATAGAACCAGGACGTAGCCCATCGCCAAGTGAAATAGAAATGTCGTATGCTTTACAGATTTCACAGATTTCTTCAAAGCGAGTATATAAAAAGTTCTCTTCATGATGAGCTAAACACCACTGTGCTAAGATCGATCCGCCGCGTGAAACAATACCTGTCGTACGTTTCGCTGTCAGAGGAATATAGCGTAAAAGAACACCTGCGTGAATAGTAAAGTAATCAACGCCTTGTTCTGCTTGTTCAATTAATGTATCGCGATATGCTTCCCACGTTAGATCTTCTGCTACGCCTTTTACTTTTTCAAGCGCTTGGTAAATAGGGACAGTCCCTACAGGAACAGGCGAGTTGCGGATAATCCATTCGCGTGTTGTATGGATATCTTTTCCTGTTGATAAATCCATAATTGTATCGGCTCCCCAACGCGTTGCCCATGTCATTTTTTCTACTTCATCTTCAATAGCTGAACGAATAGCAGAATTCCCGATATTAGCATTAATTTTCACGTGGAATTTACGACCGATAATCATTGGTTCGCTCTCAGGATGGTTGATATTATTAGGGATAATTGCTCGTCCTTTTGCTACTTCCTCACGTACGACTTCAGGATCCATCTGTTCACGAATAGCGATAAATTCCATTTCAGGCGTGATGACTCCTTTTTTCGCATAGTGCATTTGCGTTACATTTTGATTTTTTTTCGCGCGCAGAGGTAAGCGAGTAGTGATAAAGCGCTCGTACTGATCTCTTGGGTCACCATCATAATAGCCGTTATCCTGTGGTTGAACCGTACGTCCGTGATATGTTTCTACATCGTTTCGTTCCGCAATCCACTTTTCGCGCAGAGCCGGTAATCCTTTTTGTAAATTAATTTCATAAGAGGGATCTGTATAAACACCGCTCGTGTCGTATACACGTACGGGACTATTTTCTTCTTCACCAAAAGATCCTGTAGTAGGAGACTGATGAATTTCACGCATAGGCACTTTAAGGTCTTCTCTAGATCCTTGGATATATACTTTGTGACTGTTTGGAAAAGGCTTTTTCATAGAAACTGATACATTTTGTTTTGACATTACATATTCCTCCGGTTTCGCATAAAGTGTAGCTATACCGAACCATAAAAAAATCGGGTTCTGTGGTAGACAGAACCCGATGGAATAGGCGAAAAAAGAATAAACATATACTATTCTTTTCAAGACTACTTCCCTCCGCTGGTATAACCCAAATCAGGTTCAAAGGGTTAAAGAGTTTTATTGTACTCTTCTCTCAGTCTGAGCTATCAGACACCCCTAGTAGAAATAACATTCAAATTATTCAATTTACGGCTTAAGTTTACCATCATTCGGTAAAAAATCAACCCTTAAATAAAAAAAGCTAGACAATTAGCGTTGTCTAGCAGCGTCGATTGCAATCACAATAGCTGTAATAATATGCATGATAAACCCTAAAAATGGAATCCAAGCAACCAGTGAGGTAACAATCCCTAGTATGTTTCCATAAGCAGATAACCCTCGTCTATTAGCTAAAATTAGTGTGATAGCATGAAGAATAAATCCAATAAAAAGAGGAGTATAACTAAAGCCCATAACAATCCCCGCGCCAATTAAAGGAATTCCCAGCAAGGCTTCATACCCAGCAGTGACCCATTTCATTGTACGTACATTTCCATTCATAGTAAAAAGCCTCCTAAAAAAGATACTACTATATACGAGAAAGGAGAGAAAAAAGTTTCAAATTACTTAGGGGATATGTCGTATAAGCAAGCACTAGTTGATTAAAATGATAGATGACAGTAAAGAGGGATGGAAAAAACATAATGATTTAGTCATTTTTTCACATCAAAGAAAAATAGTCTAGATGATTCATTTTTAGCTAAGAGACCGGAATTTATACAGAACATAATGACTACTTTCTAAAATAAATAAAAGCTGATATCGTATTTTTAAGTTATAGCATTTAAGCTTTTTATTACAAATTATTAAAGATTCTTATCTTTTTGCAAATACACATTGTATTTCATAGTTTTAACAATTATGATAAAAAAGCAAGTGTCAAAATAGGAAAATAGTTGAGCATGTAAAATGAAGCGATAAGCTTATTAATTTGAAAGAAAGGCAAGGTACATAGCTTTATGTGGGAAATTATTGTAGCAATCATTTTAGGGATTGTAGAAGGTTTAACAGAGTTTGCTCCTGTTTCGTCAACTGGGCATATGATTATTGTCGATGACCTGTGGTTAAATTCAAAAGAATTATTTTCATCTCCAGTAGCTAATACATTTAAAATTGTTATTCAGCTAGGGTCGATCTTAGCAGTAGTTGTTATTTTTAAAGATCGTTTTATTAATTTATTAGGACTGGGAAAAAAATCAGCTGCTCCAATTGGACCGACAAATCGCTTGAATTTAATGCAGGTAATTGTTGGTCTGTTACCGGCAGGAGTGTTAGGACTTTTGTTTGATGATTACATTGATGAGCATTTGTTTTCTTTAAATACGGTGCTAATTGGCTTAGTGGTCGGAGCTGTATTAATGATTCTAGCAGATTTGTTTGGACCTAAACGTCCGCGCGTAGAGACGGTGGACCAAATGACTTATGGACAAGCACTTGGTATAGGACTGTTTCAATGTATTGCTCTTTGGCCAGGTTTTTCTCGTTCAGGTTCAACGATTTCAGGAGGGGTTCTTCTTGGAATGAGCCATAAAGCAGCCGCAGACTTTACGTTTATTATGGCAGTGCCAATCATGGCAGGAGCAAGCGGACTTTCATTGATTAAAAACTGGCAGTATTTCACATCAGATGCACTACCGTTTTTTATTGCCGGTTTTATAAGCGCCTTTATTTTTGCGCTGGTATCAATTCGCTTTTTCCTAAAATTAATTAATCGTATCAAATTAGTACCATTTGCGATTTATCGAATTATTTTAGCAGCTATTCTATATTTTGTATTTTTATAAAATAAAAAAGCGTGTTTATTAGTCGTTTAAACTTCTAATAGAGACTTAAAAAGCAAGAAAAAGCTATTGCAGCATTGCAATAGCTTTTTTGCATAAATATATATTATCGTCTTTTGAAAGCGTTTTATAAACATGGGTATTGACAAAACGTGTCGAAAAATAGTAAATTAATATTTGTGCAGTATAAAGTTAAGTAAAAGTAAGACTTCTGTTTAGTTTTATTGACTGTAAAAAACGTATGACAACGTATAGATCGTTTTAATTTTATAAAAACTGAATAATAAGCTTAATCGTATAGAGCGGGGGAATCATTATCGGCAGTGAAGCTGCCTTGGGGTGAATCCTTACAAAAGGTAGGAAACTCTCAATTCCGAATCCGACAGTTAACCCCGTTTGCTTTATTGAGAGAAAGAGCCCAAAATAGCGTAAGTAAAAGGCTGTTCTTTCTTAAGAATAGCCTTTTTTTGTTTTTTCAGAAAAATATATACAAATGTCATACATCTTTGGGGAGGTACATCTATGAAAAAAATTCGTTTTGGTTTGGCTACGCAGATTTTTACCGGATTAATCCTCGGTGTTCTTGTAGGGGTAATTTGGTTTAATGATCCGCGTGTAGTAACATACCTACAGCCGCTAGGAGACTTATTTTTAAGATTAATTAAGATGATTGTTATTCCAATTGTTATCTCAAGCTTAGTTGTTGGAGTTGCAGGAGCAGGTAGCGGTAAACAGGTCGGAAAACTTGGCGTTAAAACAATTCTCTATTTTGAAATTATTACGACTTTTGCAATCGTAATCGGTGTATTAATCGCTAATATCTTCCATCCTGGACAAGGTGTAGACATTCATTCAGCACAGAAAAGTGATATTTCACAATACGTTGAAACATCCGAACAGCAAGAAGGAAAGTCAGTGGCTGAAACATTCTTACACATTGTTCCGACAAACTTTTTTCAATCAATTGTTGAAGGAGATATGCTAGCAATTATCTTCTTTACAGTATTATTTGCCCTTGGAGTAGCGGCAATTGGAGAAAGAGGAAAGCCAGTTGTACAATTCTTCGACGGCGTTTCTCATGCAATGTTTCACGTGGTAAACCTTGTAATGAAAGTGGCTCCAATTGGTGTATTTGCTTTAATTGGTGTAACGGTTTCAAAATTCGGCTTAGATTCACTCCTTTCATTAGGAAAGCTTGTTATCTTGGTTTACTTAGCGTTAATTTTCTTCCTACTTGTTGTATTAGGAGGAATCGCGAAATGGGCAGGAATTAATATCTTCCACTTATTCCGCTATATGAAAGATGAACTATTGTTAGCATACAGTACATCTAGTTCTGAGACGGTTCTTCCACGTATTATGGAAAAACTTGAAAAGATGGGCTGTCCAAAAGCTATCGTATCGTTCGTTGTACCAATTGGTTATACCTTTAACCTAGATGGTTCCGTTCTTTATCAAGCGATTGCAGCGTTATTCTTAGCACAGGTGTATGGTATTGATTTAACGATCGTTCAACAGCTGACGCTCATTCTTGTATTGATGGTTACATCTAAAGGAATGGCTGCAGTGCCAGGAACATCATTTGTTGTATTACTAGCTACTCTTGGAACAATCGGTGTTCCGGCAGAAGGATTAGCCTTCATTGCTGGAGTAGACAGAATCATGGATATGGCACGTACGGTTGTTAACTTAGTAGGAAACACACTAGCAGCAATTGTAATGTCTAAATCTGAAGGCAAATTTGACCCTAAAAAAGGTACAGAGGTCATGAGGGCCGGCTAATTTATAAATTAAAAAGCTACTTATTCTATTCAAAAAATTAGAATAAGTAGCTTTTTTCATAATAATTCCTTTATTATTATGGAAATTGACCCTATAATATGTAACATCAGGTATAAAAATATCCAAATTTTATTTTTACATAAAAGCAGTCACTGGTTCCTTTCTTTATCAGTAAATATAGAGATAGCTTAGCTAGTAGGGGGATAGTAGAGTATGTGGAAAAAGCGAATATGGGTCATCGCCTCGATAGTAATCGTATGTGTGTTAATCCCTTACAGTTTACCGATTGTATTTGCTTTATTAACAGCATTAGCACTTGAGGGTATTGTTCAAAAATTGCATCAATCTTTTAAAATGAAGAGAGTCTATGCAGTGCTTATGACCTTCATTTTATATGTTGTTTCGCTCATACTTATTGGTTTTTTTATTGTTCGAACAATCGTTACGCAAGTGGTTGCTCTTTCAAAAATAGCGCCTTCATTTGTAAAAGAAATCTATGAAACCGCGATTTATCCAACTATTATTAAGTGGAAGTACTATTCAAACGCTCTTCCTACAGAAGTGATTTCTTCTATCGAGCGCACGCTTGAAAAAACCGTAAATTCATTAGATTCTCTATTAAAAAGTACCGTGGAAATCATCATTAGCTTTGCCGCTACTGTTCCTGGGTTTCTATTAGAGTTTCTTATTTATTTAGTAGCGCTTGTATTTATCAGCCTTGAGCTGCCTGCTATTAAAAATAAAATTAAGTCATTCTTAACAGAGGAAACGAAATATAAGCTACAAGTTGTCATCACTCAGCTTATCCAAGCGGGGGTTGGTTTTATCAAGGCACAAATTATCTTAAGTGTCATGACGTTTGTAATGGCTTATGTAGGACTGTGGCTATTAGATGTTCCTTATACCGCGCTGCTTAGTTTGTTAATTGTAATTGTCGATATCTTACCAATCCTTGGGACAGGCTCGGTACTCGTTCCATGGGGGATTTTTGCTCTTACTCAAGGGCATGACTCATTGGCAATCGGCTTATTTATTCTATTTGGAGTCATTACGGTAGTAAGGCGTGTAGTAGAACCAAAAGTATTTTCCACAAATATGGGTATTTCACCTTTAGCTGCACTAGTTAGTTTGTACATTGGATTTAAACTTCTAGGTTTTGTCGGGTTATTTTTAGGGCCGGCTTTAGTTATTTTATACGATGCTCTTCGCAAAGTAGGTATTATTCAAATTAACTTTAAACTGTAAAGGCGCTGGATAAAAATAGCGCTTTTTTTTATTGAAACTTTTGTAGTACGTAATACGTAAAGAGGGAAAGGAAAAAACTATGTCGTGTTGGTTTTTATCTATCAATCGGCTAAATTATAGTTTTGCAGTCTTAGATTTAATGACATGAGGAGGAGAATTTTTGTTAGAGTCGGTTTTACTTTCTTTAATTGAAGCGCTAAAACAGCTCTCTTATTTTGGCGTAATCTTAGCATTAACGTTTGAGTTTGTCCCGGCAGAGCTTGTTTTACCTTTAGTAGGGTATTGGGTGTACCAAGGTGACATGAACTTGTATCTAGCCATCCTTGCAGGTACAGTAGGCGGTGTTTGTGGACCGTTGACTCTTTATGCATTGGGACGTTACGGTGGACGACCGCTGGTTTTAAAATATGGAAAATACTTTTTGGTGAAAGAAAAAGAAATTGACGCTGCTGATCGCTTTTTTAATAAGTATGGCGGCGGGGTCGCTTTTTTTGGACGCTTTATTCCAGGAGTCCGAACGGCTATCTCTTTTCCATGTGGGATGGCAAAAATGAATGTATGGCTGTTTTCTATTTACACATTTGTTGCGATGCTTCCAGTAACGGCTATCTACGTATATTTAGGTTATAGGTTAGGACCTAAGTGGAAAGAGGTGGGACCGATTGTGTCTCAATATATGCAGCCCATTGGAATCGGACTTGTCGTTTTAATTGCATTGTTTTTTATCATTAAATATGTGCGAAATAAACAAATAGGACAGAGCTGATAAATCAAGGAAAAGAGTGAGGATATGTCAGAGCATGAACAGTTAAGAGTAGAATTACGAAAAATTGAAAAATGGGAGAAAGACCAAAAAGGGCTTTTTTTCTGGGAGAGGCTGGCTCGCTTACCTTTTTCAGCTTTAGATAAAGTAACGCCAAAGTTCATTCATCAAAAAATAGAGAAATTATTAGATGAAATTGCTAAGTATGTTGATAATGGAGGCCAGTATTTAGCTAATACATCTGCCACGCTAGAAAAAGCATCAGCCCAATTACAAGAAAATAAGCAGCTTTCGATAGAGGATATTCAGCATTTGTCTCTGCAAGAAATGGATGAATTGGCGGAGCATTTTATTGAAGTCCGAAAAAAGAATGCACAGCTGCAAGGAGCTACAACCGGAGTAGGTGGGATCTTTACATTGGCTATTGATATTCCTTTTGTATTGGGACTTACACTTAAGACACTGCAAGAAGTAGCTGTTTCTTATGGTTACGATCCCACTGAGCAGGAGGAACGCATTTTTATGGTCAAATGCATGCAGTTTTCGTCTTCTGATATTGTAGGAAAGCGTGCGATTTTAGAAGAATTAGCAAGCGGCAATCGAACGCAGAGCTTGCAGCAGCTGCAAGGGTGGAGAGAAGTGTTTCTAACCTACAGGGACAACTTGGGATGGAAAAAGCTGTTTCAAATGATTCCTATAGCAGGAATGGTATTTGGAGCGTATATTAACAAACAAGCAATTAGTGATATAGGAGAAGTTGGAATGATGCTCTACCGTAAAAGACGCATTTTGGAAAAAGTTTCACAATCTTAAAAAAAAGAAGCGCATCATTGTGCTTCTTTTTTTCGACATTATTTCTGGGGAAATATGTCGAGGTATGCTAAGTCTATTTCCTTAATCAAAATGAAAAGTAGGAATGGTAATAGTATTTTTTCGTCTGGCAATCAGTAAATAAATAATTCCGGTTATAATCCATACGATACCGATAAATAAGGATGTTCTTTCTAAGTTAAGCCACATAAAAAACAAAAATAAACTGCCAAGTAAAGGCATAAGTACATATGAAATGCATCCACTGAAGGATCGCTTGTTTTGATGAATAAAATAATGGATAAAAACCGCTATGTTCACTGAACTGAACGCAATTAAAGCACCAAAATTAATTAAAGAGGTAGCTTTTTCAAGAGATAGACCTAGTGAAATTAAAGAGAGACCACCAATAATCACCACGTTCCAAATAGGCGTCTTTGTTTTAGGATGAATATAGCCAAAAATTCCCCGCGGCAGATAACCATCTTTCCCAATTGCATAGAGAAGTCTTGATGCACTCATATGTGAGACAAGCCCAGAAGCAATAGTTGAAGTCAAGGCCGCTGCTACAAAAATAGATTGAAAAGGCTGGCCGCCAATTTTATAAGCGATTTCCGCCGATGCACCTTCTAAATCATGAAACAAAGAAGCTGAAGGGAAAAGAAGCTGAGCAAAGTAAGAAACCGTGATAAATAAGGCGCCTCCCGTACATGCAACAATGAGAATTCCTTTAGGAATCGTTTTCTCAGGCTTAAGTGTTTCTTCGGCCATGGTAGTTACGGCATCAAACCCTAAAAAAGAAAAGCATAAAATGGCCGCTCCGTTTAATAACAGAGATACAGAGGCCGATTCACTTATAAACGGTTTAAATGATAACTCTTCCCCTTGAGTTGTAGCACTTAAAATAATAAAGATAATAGCGACTAAAATTTGAAAAGCAACTAATAGCGTACCAAAAGAAACGGTTAAATGAACGCTAAAAATATTCATTATGGTCATGATGACAACAAAGCTGATAATCCATATGGCTTTTGGAACACCTGGAAACAGAGAGCTTAGGTAAATATTTGTCAAAAGTGCACTAATCATCGGTAGAAATAGATAATCAAGAAGAGCCGTCCATCCTACCAAAAAACCGACGCTTGGATTCATTACTTGCTGTGCGTATGTATAAGAAGAACCAGCTCCGGGAAAAGCTTTTACCATTTTTCCGTAACTAATGGCTGTGAATAAAATAGCAATCAACGTGAATGCATAAGCGCCTGAAACATGTCCATCCGTTGATTCAGTCACAATGCCAAATGTATCAAAAACGGCCATGGGTGCCATGTAGCCTAATCCTATCACGACGATATGCCATAATTTTAGTTGTTTAAGAAGAGAAGGTTCATGATTCATATTTGTCATCCTTTCTATGTATAATCATTCTGCAATATTTATTATTATACTATATTATTAGATTTGTCCTCTTTTTTTGAAAAAGAAGAGAAAATTGCGCACTAAGAGATAAAGAGCGGTTAACTGATTACTAGATAAAGCAAAAAAATGCTTTTTTTCACTTTGATTTTTACCATTGAGTCTAGAAAACATTTTACATAAAATGAAAGAAAGTAAAAAAGCTTCGATTAATGTGATCTACTTGCAATAAATATGAAAACAAACTTTTGAATGCGGTTACATTTTTGCGGGTGTATAAACTTATAATGATGATGAAGGAGATGAAGGAAGTGATTGCTACACCCTATATAAACTTGGAGATAAACAAGGAACCAGGTGTGCATGTTGTATTGGATGAAACAAAAAAAGATGGTGTTTATTTTATTAAATTAACGGTCAAGTCGATTAAAAAAAGAATTCTTCCAAAAATGGAATTAAAATGGAGCGTTCCGTTGTTAGATATCCAACTATGTAAATTTTTACAAACTAGTAAGGGCGATGTGAGTACCTCTTCAGTTCATTGTTTTATGAATAAGAATGGTTCTAACCGCTACACCATTGCATGTTCAGATATACTTCATCCTATTCGGTGTGCTCCCAATTGGAAAGAAATGTGTCTAGATGTAGAGATGACCTTATTTAGTGAAAGCACTTGGTCTCTTCATAGCTACGAAACTGAACTGCGAGTAGATACAAGAATGGTTGAAACAGAAGAGCTATTCAAAGATTTAGCGAAATGGTATGAGAGAAAAGAGATTAATCTAGCATCTACTTTTGAGCATGCAACGGCAATAGACGAACGAGGAAATGTCTCGTTAGATATTTGATGGTGAGGAGAGGGATAAAGTGGGAATCTTATTTAATGAACGTACAAAGGAATTTCACCTACAAGGACGCGATGTAAGTTATATCTTTTCAGTTTTGAGAAACGGGCAGCTCGGTCACTTGTACTATGGAAAAAAGCTTAAGCACCGTTCATCTTTTCAGCATTTTTTACGTGTAGAAACAAGAGGAGCTAGCGCTTCGGTATATGAAGGAGAACTAGCATTTTCTCTTGAAACAATCAAACAAGAGTATCCTTCTTATGGAACAACAGACTTCAGAGAGCCAGCCTATCAACTTCTTCAGCAAAATGGAAGCCGAATCACAAATTTTGAATACGATAACCATAAAATTTACGAAGGTAAAAAGCCATTAAACGGCTTACCTGCTACGTATGTAGAAGAAAATAGTGAAGCAACAAGTGTAGAAGTTGAACTGATTGATAAATTGCTCAGCGTATCACTTATTTTAACGTATACCGTTTACGAAGACCGAAATATTATCACGCGTCATGCACGGTTTGAACATGGGGGAGAAGAACCAGTCGATATTTTACGTATCATGAGCGGCAGTATTGATTTGCCCACATCAAATTATGAAATGGTTCAGCTTTCCGGTGCTTGGATTCGAGAAAGACATGTTAAAACACGAATGCTTCAGCCGGGTATTCAAAGTATTTCTAGTGCGAGAGGTACAAGCAGCAGTCAGCAAAACCCATTTTTAATTTTAAAGAATCCAGCTGCAACTGAACACAGTGGAGAAGCGTATGGTTTTAGTCTTGTATACAGCGGAAACTTTCTTGGACAAGTGGAAGTAGATCATTATAATGTATCAAGAATAACGATGGGCATTCATCCTTTTGATTTTCAGTGGCGACTAGAAAGTGGACAAACCTTTCAATCACCAGAACTAGTACTGGCTTATTCAAATAGCGGGCTAAACGGCCTTAGCCAAGAGTATCATGAGCTTTATCGCAAGCGTCTCGCTAGAGGAAAATGGCGGGATTTGGAGCGACCAGTTTTAATTAATAACTGGGAAGCTACGTATTTTGATTTTAACGAAGAGAAAATTGTACATATTGCCAAAGAAGCACAAAAGCTAGGCGTTGAACTTTTTGTATTGGATGACGGCTGGTTCGGTAAACGTAATGATGATACAACTTCTCTTGGAGACTGGTTTGTAGATGAAAATAAGCTTCCGGGCGGTATGAAGTCATTGGCTCAAAAAGTAACGGATTTAGGTATGGACTTTGGATTATGGTTTGAACCTGAAATGATTTCAAAGCAAAGCAACTTGTATGAAAAGCATCCAGATTGGTTGATTCATGTGCCAAATCGTCATCAGTCTCATGGACGAAATCAATATGTGCTTGATTTTTCACGAGAAGAAGTAGTGAATTATATCTATGAACGAATGGAAGCTATTTTAAGTGAAGCACCTATCTCTTATATAAAATGGGATATGAATCGAAATATAACGGAGATTGGATCTGTTGGGCTGCCCGCGAATCGTCAGTTTGAAGTAGTATATCGCTATATTTTAGGTGTGTATGATTTGTATGAGCGACTAACAAGGAAGTTTCCGGATATCTTATTTGAATCATGTGCAAGCGGGGGCGCCAGATTTGATCCGGGAATGCTTTATTATGCTCCTCAGGCTTGGACGAGCGATAATACGGACGCGGTTGAACGTTTGAAAATTCAGTACGGCACGTCTTTTGCCTATCCGATCAGTTCAATGGGAGCACACGTATCAGCCGTACCAAATCATCAAGTACGCAGAGTAACAAGTCTAGAAACAAGAGGAGACGTTGCGTATTTTGGCGCATTTGGTTATGAGTTAGATGTTACGCTGATGACAGAAGATGAAAAAGAAACGGTAAAAAAACAAATTCATTATTATAAAAAACACCGATCTCTTATTCAAAATGGCATATTCTATCGTTTAAAAAGTCCGTTTGAACAAGATGGAAATATGACGAGCTGGATGGTTGTTTCATCCGATCAAAAACAGGCAATCATCGGTTATTATCAAGTATTAGCTAGACCAAATCCTTCTTATGAACGCATTGAGTTAAAAGGGCTTCATCCTGATTACGAATATACAGTGATGGAAACAGACCAAACAGCTTATGGAGATGAGCTCATGTATGCAGGGATTGCTCTAACTCATGAATATCCGGGTGTTGAAGCATATGATGAAAAATCTGGAGACTTTGTATCGGTTATTTACACACTGCAAGCTCAATAAGCAAAAAGCCACTTCAGTATCATAAGAAGTGGCTTTTTTAGTTAACTATTAATTATACAGTGTTGACATAAAAGGAGAAGTAATGGTAACTTTTAGTTATAATTGTTAACTTTATATTTTTATAAGTTTACTTAATGGAGGGGAATCGATGGAAACCACAAGTTTAAGAGATTGGAAAGCACTTGCTCAGTCCATTATTAAAGGGAAAGAAATTACATATAACGAAGCACTTCAACTTCTTCATGTACCGGATGAGGAAGTGTTAGAGGTCATGAATGCCGCGTATTTAATTCGTCATCATCATTATGGAAAAAAAGTAAAGCTTAATATGATTATTAACACCAAATCAGGTTTATGCCCAGAAGACTGTGGATATTGTTCGCAGTCGATTGTATCAGAAGCGCCGATTAATAAGTATGCGTGGTTAACAAAAGAGAAAATTGTAGAAGGTGCCTTTGAAGCTCAAAAAAGAAAAGCGGGTACATATTGTATCGTGGCGTCAGGCCGCCGCCCTACTGATAAAGAAGTAGCGCACGTAGTGGGAGCGGTAAAAGAAATTCGTCAAAAGACAGACTTGAAAATCTGTGCCTGTCTAGGGTTTTTAACAGATGATCAAGCACACGAACTAGTCGAGGCGGGTGTTCATCGCTATAATCATAATTTAAATACCCACGCTGATAACTATGACAATATTTGTTCTACGCATGGCTATGAAGATCGAGTCGATACGGTTACTATATCTAAAAAAGCAGGTTTGTCACCTTGTTCCGGTGCGATTTTTGGAATGGGCGAGACAAATGAACAAGCCGTTGAACTAGCTTTCCAAATTAAAAAATTAGATGCAGATTCTATTCCGTGCAACTTTCTTGTTGCTGTTCCAGGAACGCCTTTAGAAGACAAAAAGGCGTTAAAGCCAATGCAATGTTTAAAGCTGTTAGCGATGATGCGTTTTGTAAATCCAACCAAAGAAATTCGAATTTCAGGAGGCAGAGAAGTTAACCTCAGATCACTTCAGCCGCTTGGTTTGTTTGCTGCAAACTCAATTTTTGTAGGTGATTATTTAACGACTCAAGGGCAAGAACCTACAGCTGACTGGGGATTAATTGAAGATTTAGGATTTGAAATTGAAGAATGTGCACTGTGAAGCCGTTGAGAAATCAACGGTTTTTTGATTTTTAGGCGATTTACAGGAACGATACGTTTTTTTTACAAAACTCAACAGCTTCTTTATATTTCCTTCATAAATACCCATTATTATAGAACATGTGAACGATAAGTGAATAGTTACTAAGGTTATGAAATTGAGAAACCACAAAAAACAATAGGTCTATATCAATACCCTATACGTTTTTTGTGGTCTTTTTGTGAATGAAAGGAAGGCATCGTTTTGAATAAGGAAGCAGATTTCTTACAACAGCTTGGACAAGAACGCTTGATTGCATCCATTAAAAGCCCAAAAAATTTAGAACAATTTTTAGAAACAGAGATCCAGGCCGCCTTTTTATTAACGGGCAATATTAGTGTTATTAAACGCTATGTAGATTTACTCAAACAGCATAATCGAACGGTTTTTTTACACGTTGAAAAAATTCCAGGGATTAGCTATGACCGAGAAGGGCTTAAATTCCTTGCTAAGTTTGTAAAGCCTAAAGGTATCGTAACCACTAAAAGTTCACTCATTAATTACGCAAAGCAGGAAGGACTGGTTGCTATTCAGCGGCTGTTTTTAGTTGATACAGACGCAGTAGCACAAGGGTTGAAAACCGTTCAAGATATTAAACCGGATGCATTAGAACTAATGCCAGGATTAATTCCGGAGATGATAGAGAAAGTGGTTAAAAAAACAAGTATCCCTATTATTACAGGTGGACTCATTCAAAATGAAAGCCATATCCAAGCTGCTTTAAAAGCAGGAGCTACGGCAGTTTCTACAGGGAAATCATGGTTATGGAAAAAATATGAATGAGAGAGAAAGGAGCGTTTTTAATGAAAAAAGTAGAGTTAGTTAACATTGGGAAGTCATACGATCAAAAAACAAATGTCATTCAAGATATTAACGTCACAATTGAACCGGGAGAGTTTTTCGTATTAGTAGGTCCTTCAGGATGTGGAAAAAGTACAATGCTGCGAATGATTGCCGGATTAGAAGAAGTCACGCAGGGAGAGCTCCTAATTGGAGATTTAAAAGCAAATAAACTGCTTCCAAGTCAGCGCGATTTGTCAATGGTGTTTCAAAACTATGCCTTATATCCGCATTTGACAGTGGAACAAAATATTCTTTTTGGCCTGCATACAAAGAAAATTTCAAAGCAAGAACAGCAAAAACGCTGCAGGGAAGCAGCAGAGATGCTTGGTTTAAGTGAATATTTAAAGAGAAAGCCGAGACAGCTTTCGGGAGGACAGCGTCAGCGTGTAGCGCTTGCACGTGCTATTGTTACTCATTCGCCTATTTGCTTGATGGATGAGCCGTTATCAAACTTAGATGCGAAGCTGCGCGCGAAGATGAGGTCAGAAATTCGCCAGATTCAGCGTAAGTTAGGTATTACGATGATTTATGTCACGCATGATCAAACGGAAGCGATGACGATGGCAGATCGAATGATGATTCTAAATGGAGGAAACATTCAACAAGTTGGACGTCCGCTCGATATTTACAATGCACCAAAGAACACGTTTGTAGCATCTTTTATAGGTTCTCCCCCTATGAATTTATCAAACGTTTCTATAGAAAATAACTTACTAGTTTTTGAAGATAGAAGAGCTATTAGCATGAGTACACCACACAGTACACTTAACGGTGAAAAAGAAGTTGTGGTTGGAGTTAGACCTGAGCATATTCAGCTTGCGACAAACGACAATACAAGTTTTATTGTGGAGGTAGATAATGTAGAAATTCTAGGCACGGAAACCCTGCTTACATTTCATATAGGGGACAAGCAGTGGATGGCTAAGTGGAACGGTCAATGGAGTATAAAGGTGGGAGAGCGAGTTCCTATTTTTATTGATCCAAAACACCTGTTTTTATTTGATGATACAGGTTCATGCTTGCACTACGAACCATTAAGTGAAGATTTAACTGTAAAGGGGGCATTTGTATGAGTGCTGTTACCAAAACAGCAAACTCACCTGTTTCTGTTTCATCAACCCCAAAAGAAAAAAAATCGATGCCTACTATCATTGTAGGACTATCTTATTTACTGCCATCATTACTGTTATTTAGTGTGTTTCTTTTCTACCCAATGATTAAGACCTTATATTTAAGTCTTTTTATTACAGACACACAGGGAAATCCCTTAAATTTTGTAGGACTACAAAATTTCTTACATCTATTTACAGATCCTAATTTCTTACAAAGTATGAAAGCCACTTTTCTATTTGTACTCTACACAGTGCCTATTGGCTTAATTATTGCCTTATTCCTAGCTCTAATCGCAAATGAAAAGCTGAAAGGAATTGGTTTTTTCAGAACAATGTTTTCATCTACGATGGGAATGAGCGTAGCAGCTTCTTCTGTGATTTGGATGTTTATGTATAATCCGACAATCGGTGTTATCAATAAAGTATTAAACCTTGTAGGGATCCATGACGTGCAGTGGTTATTAGATCCTAAGTACGCACTGATTGCTGTGTCTATCTCTACCATTTGGATGAACATTGGGTTTACCTTTTTAATTTTGCTTGGCGGTTTGCAAAATATTGATGAAAAGCTGTATGAGAATGCGCGTATCGCTGGAGTTAGCTATTGGTATCAGCTCCGTAAAATTACGCTTCCTATGCTTTCGCCAACGCTGTTTTTTATTATCACCGTTTCGTTTATCAATGCATTTCAAACGTTTGGACAAATTGATATTTTAACAAAAGGCGGACCTACAGATTCTACAAATGTTATTGTTTATTCGATCTACAAAGATGCATTTGTAAACTATAATGTTGGCTCTGCAAGTGCTCAAGCTACAATTTTGTTTTTCTGTATTCTACTGGTTACCGCTCTTCAATTTAAGCTTGGAGAAAGGAAGGTACATTATCAATGAGCATCACAAGAAAATGTACAGCTTATTTGCTACTCATTGCAGCTACTTTAGTATTGATGTTTCCTATTCTATACGCTTTTTCCATTAGTTTTATGAGTGGGGCGGAAGTGTTGGAAGGAAAGATTTGGCCGTCATCTTTTTCATTTGAAAATTATCAGGCTGCTTTTGAAAAAGTTCCACTGCTTCATTACTTAATTAACAGTTTTGCTGTGTCTATCTTCGTCATGGCTGGGCAGCTGTTAGTTTCAAGTTTGGCAGCTTTTGCATTTGTATTCATTAAATTTAAAGGAAGAGATACTATTTTCTTTCTCTTTATTTCTACAATGATGATTCCATGGGAAGCAACGATGGTTCCTAACTTTTTAACAGCACAAAAGCTAGGATGGATTAATAACTATTTAGGATTAACGATTCCTTTTTTTGCTTTAGCATTCGGAACATTTTTATTGCGTCAACAGTTTAAAACCATTCCGAATGAGTTATATGAAGCTTCTCAAGTTGCAGGGATTAGCCGCTTTCGTTTCTTTTGGAACCTCGTGCTTCCTGTGTCCAAAACAAGTCTAGTTACGCTTGGTGTATATAGCTTTTTAACAACATGGAATATGTATTTATGGCCACTATTAGTGACAAATACAGAGAATGTTCGTACCGTTCAGATTGGTTTAAAGCAAATGCAAACACAGGAGATTTCAACTGATTGGGGAGTGGTTATGGCCGCTGTCGTGGTTGTTATCTTACCGACATTATTACTATTATTCCTAGGCCAAAAACGTCTTCAAAAAGGATTAACACAAGGTGCAATTAAATAGGAGAGTGAATGTGATGAAAAAGATATTGGCTATCGTAACGGCATGCTTGCTAGTTATTCTAGGTGCTTGCTCAAATTCAACTGGTTCTTCGGAAGCGCAAGAAACCAAAAAAACAGCATCAGGTAAAACAGAAGTCGTTTTTTGGCACGCCATGAGCGGCGACCTTGAAAAATCACTCAATAAAATTGTCGATGAGTACAATAAATCTCAGGATAAAGTTGAAGTAAAACCTGTTTTCCAAGGAACGTATGAGGAGGCACAAACAAAATTCAATACAGTGGCAGGAACAAAGGATGCACCGGCTATTATGCAAACATTCGAAGTAGGAACGAAATTCATGATAGACAGTGGTAAGGTTCAGCCTGTTCAAAAGTTTATTAATGAAGACCACTACGATACTTCACAGTGGGAGAAAAACATTTCAAGTTATTACCAAGTGGATGGAAAGCAATATTCAATGCCATTTAACTCTTCAACACCTGTTCTAGTTTACAATAAAGATGCCTTTAAAAAAGCAGGGCTAGATCCTGAAAACCCTCCAAAAACGTATGATGAATTAAAGGCAGCTGCAAAAAAATTAACAGAAAAACAAAGAAATAAAACATCGCAATACGGTTTTTCAATTCTAAATTACGGATGGTTCTTTGAAGAGCTAGTTGCTTCTCAAGGCGGTTTGTATGTGGATCATGAAAACGGTCGTAAAGGTGATGCCCAAAAGGCAGTATTTAATGGCAAAGAAGGATTAAACGCATTTAATTTAATCAATGATATGTACAAAGAAGGTACATTCTACAACGTAGGGCAAAACTGGGATGATATGCGTGCAGCATTTCAATCTAAAAAAATTGCAATGTTCTTAGATTCGTCAGCAGGCATTAAAACATTAGTAGACAATGCTCCATTTGATGTAGGCGTATCTTATATTCCTGTGCCAAAAGAAGAGGATCGTCAAGGAGTAGCTATTGGCGGAGCATCTTTATGGATGTCTAAAGGAATCAGTGATGAAACATCAAAAGCAGCGTGGGACTTCATGAAATATTTAGCAACACCAGAAGTTCAGGCAAAATGGCACGTGGAAAGTGGATACTTTGCAGTTAACCCAAAAGCGTATGAACAAGATATTGTAAAAAAAGAGTGGGAGAAATATCCGCAGTTAAAAGTAACGGTTGATCAGCTTCGTGAAACAAAGCCTACTCCAGCTACACAGGGTGCTTTAATTTCTGTATTTCCTGAATCGCGTCAAAAAGTAGTAGCAGGGATGGAAAGCCTGTATCAAGGAGTAAAGCCGAAAAAAGCACTCGATCAAGCAGCAAAAGAAACAAATAGAGCATTAGAAGTAGCCAATCAAAAATAACGTATGATTACGAAGCTCGTCTTTCAAGTTATTTTGAGGACGAGCTTTTTACTTAGTGAATGACTAGTTAGGGGAGATAGAGGACAATGAATACTTCAATTGATCTTTATGCGCATCGCGGCTTTAGCGGACGGTATCCTGAAAATACAATGATTGCATTTGAAGAAGCTAGAAAAATGCGAGTTGCAGGTATTGAATTGGATGTACAATTAACAAAAGACGGGGAAATAGTAGTTATTCACGATGAACGAATTGACAGAACGACGAATGGAATGGGATATGTTCAAGAATTTTCATATTAAACAGCTGCGTTTATTCGATGCTGGAAGTTGGTATGATTCTCGTTTTTCTAAACAATCGATTCCGACATTAATAGAAGTGTTTGAGTGGATGATGGACAAAAAGACAAAATTGACGGTGAATATTGAATTGAAAAATGACCGAATTTACTATCCAAAACTTGAAGAAAAAGTTCTTCGTCTAATCGATGAGTTTGATTTAGAAGATCAAGTTATTTTGTCATCTTTTAACTATGATAGCTTGGCTAAAGTGAGATCTCTCCATTCATATATACCAACAGGTTTTTTATTTGAAGGGGTGAGCGAGGATGCTATTGGAAAAGCGAAATCGATAGGAGCGCATCTACACTGTGATATGTCTTTTGCTCTTTCTTCGTACGGGAAAAAAGCAAAGCAAGAGAGATTAGACTTACGAGTATATACGATTAATGAAATGAATGACTTCTTGAAGCTCCAGCAGGCTTCAGTAAAAGTAGTGATGACAGATTACCCTAACCGTTTTTCCTCTACAATGTTCAAAGGATGACTTAGAAAGAGGCTGGGACAAAAGTATTTTCGTTGAAGGAAGATCCGAACGATGAATCGAGATTCTTGATGGAGAATTAAACTCGTTCGGATTTTTTCATTGTTAGGGTGAACATAGGTTTCATGTATGTAGTTGCTTCTAGCTGTTGATTAGAGGGCAAGGCGAAGACTCCTGCGGGAAAAGCGGAATAGGTGAGACCCCGCAGGAGCGTAAGCGACGAGGAGGCTCATCGGCCGCCCGCGGAAAGCGAAGTCTTGCAAGGAAATCAACAGCGGTGTAACAAGCAATCCATACTAGCTTATTTATCCCATTTGTTCGTCTTTAGATTCGGTTGATTTAGTTATGTCTCAATCTCTTTTTATAGAAAGAAAATGTTACTTTATTCTGAATAGTATAAAAGTTATATTGTAGAATTGTTTTATAGATGATATATTGATAATAGACTATAATGTTCCTTGTGAAAGCGAATACATGTTGCGTAGCTCCGCAAACGTTCATTTGCCGGTCCCTAGCATCGTCTGTTAGCTCTTTTAGGAGGAATAAAAAATCATGTATGATCAAGATACTATCTATATTATTGGAGATGCCAAAGCTCCTCAAAGCAATCCAATTACTAAAAAGTTCAATCAGTATTTTTTAGGACTGGTAGTTGATAAAACAAATGGAAAAATTATTGATGTGGAATGCTCAGCGACGATTGAGTTAACCGTTCGATTTGTTCAATCAATTTTTATTGGACGTCATATAAGTGATCTCACCCTTACAGACGACATTAACAGCCGCTATTTCGGGTCTTCCCAAAAAGCGCTGGTGGTAGCGTTTCATGATGCACAGAAAAAATATCAGCAAATAACAGCTGCTTTGTCTACATAGACCTAGACGAAATCCAGCCTGACGTTTTCAAACGTTGGGCTGGATTTTGTTTTGTATAAAAATATTTTCGTGGAGATGAAGGGGGAAGAATAAATGATTCAAGATGGATTTATGTATGTGAGTGTGTTAACTGCCTTTGCTGCGCTCATGGTAGGGATTGAAAAAAGATTTAAAGCCAATCGATTTTTTAAATTTATCCCGGGTATTGTACTTATTTATATAGGAGCTGCTCTTATGCAAACGGCAGGGGTATTTGGGGATAGCGAATCAAATGTCGCCATGTATACGGGCGTTAAAAATGCACTGCTTCCGGCCATGCTGATGCTTATGCTGTTAAAGTGTGATGTTCGAAGTGTAATTAAACTTGGTCCAAGAATGCTGGGAGGATTCATCGTTGCGGTTTTTAGCATAATGGTAGGTTTTATCCTCGTCTATGCCATCTTTAAGAATTTCTATGTAGAGGACACGTGGAAAGCTTTTGGTGCTTTATCAGGAAGTTGGACCGGAGGATCAGCTAACATGGTTGCTCTCCAAGGGATTTTGGATGTTCCAGAAAATATATTTGGCTACGCTCTTATGATGGATACGATTAACTATGCCGTATGGGTTATGTTTATGTTTTGGCTTGTACCATTTGCATCTAAATTTAATAAATGGACAAAAGCAGACGTCAGCTTTATTGAGAATAGTATAGATGAAGTCGCAGCAACTTCTGAAAGCGAAAAAGAAGGCCCGCAGTTTCAGCATCTTCTTTATTTACTTGGTCTAGGTTTGTTCGTTTCAGCATTTTCTACGTTTATCGGCGGGCGTTTGCCTGAAGTGGGAGCGGTTATTAATGCAACGAGCTGGACGATTATGATTGCTTCTGTGGTTGGTCTAGTGCTTGCTGTAACCCCAGCGGCAAAAATTCCAGGTACGCTCGATGTATCAAACGTTATGTTATACATCGTTGTAGCGTTAATTGCTTCTCAATCAGATTTTTCAAATTTAGCTCAGGCTCCTATTTACTTAGTATCTGGTTTTCTTATTATGTTCGTGCACTTAGTGATCATGCTGTTGCTAGCTAAACTATTTAAATATGATTTATTTACGCTCGGAGTAGCAAGTTTAGCTAATATTGGTGGAATGGCGTCTGCTCCAATGCTTGCAGCTGCCTATAACCGTGCACTGATTCCGGTAGGAGTTATTATGGCTCTGATGGGTTCCTTCTTAGGTACTTATTTTGGTATGATGATCGCCAAAATTTTAGGAGCGATCTAAGAATAAACCAAAAATACGTATGAAAGAATATTTGTGCTGAATCGAAAGGAAGCGATTGAAATGATAATTAAAGACATAACTGTAAAGCATCAAACCGTTCCACTGCTTGTTCCGTTTAAAACAGCGCTTCGAACAGCAACAGAGATAGACAGCATAAGTGTAGAGATTCAGTTAGAAAACGGAATAAAAGGAAAAGGAGCGGCTTCGCCAACATATGTTATTACAGGCGATTCTTTAGAAGGCATTCAAGCTGCACTTCAAGGACCTATTAAACTAGCGCTAATAGGGGAGGATATACGTCAGTTTCAAAAACTCTTGAAAAAAATTCAAAGCTGCTGTATTCACAATTCAAGTGCTAAAGCAGCTGCTGATATCGCTTTGCATGATGCTTATACAAAGTTTCTTAACATTCCTTTATATGCTTTCTTGGGCGATAAGCAGCCTATCTCTACGTGTATGACGATAAGTGTTGATGCACCTGAGAAAATGGCTGAAGACGCACAAAAAAGTGCAGCGGACGGATTTGACATTTTAAAAGTAAAGGTAGGTTCAATTCCTGAGCTAGACCTTGAGCGTATTAAACATATTCGATCTGTCATTCCGGATCATGTAAAACTTCGGTTGGATGCAAATCAAGGATGGACTCCAAAACAAGCAGTGCAATTAATTAATAAAATGGAAACTCTCAACTTTGGTATTGAATTGGTAGAACAACCTGTCCCTGCTCATGATTGGGAAGGGTTAAAGTTTGTGACTGAACGAGTAAACGTACCCATTATGGCAGATGAGAGTCTATTTTCTGCCAAAGATGCATTAAGGCTTGTAAGCGGGCGGTACGTGGATCTTTTAAATATTAAGCTAATGAAGTGCGGAGGAATTAATGAAGCAAGAAAAATCGCAAGTATTGCCGAGGCGAACGGTGTTGCATGTATGATTGGAAGCATGATGGAACCATCACTTTCCGTGGGAGCAGCTGCTCATCTGGCAGCCGCTCATCCGAATATCACGTATTTTGACTTAGATGCTCCTCTTTGGCTTTCAGCTGAACTGGATGTGTTAAAGTACAGCGGTCAAGAGATTTTCTTATCAGATCTTCCTGGAATAGGAGAAATCACCGTTCCTATCTCAAAATAAAAGGATAGTAATATAGTAGAAGGAGAGAGACGATGAATATAAAACGTTGGCTTTTGACGGCAACAACAGTTATTTTAGCTACATTAGGGGTCAGTGCAGTTCCTTCTGTTCATGCTTCTGAAGAAAAAGAAACTGCTTATATAGATGTCGCAGCAGCTACTCTGTGGACAGCACCAAACATCTTGCGTGAAGTGGACGCTCCGTCAGCTACTAATCCTGTAGATATGAAAAAGTGGACCACATCGATGAATTTGAAACAAAAGCAGCAGTTATCTAGTGATGGGATGCTTGAGACACAAGCGTTATATGGAAACAAAGTAACGGTTTTAGACGAACAAGGAGACTGGGTCAAAGTAGCTGTAGACGGACAGCCTACTTCTCGAAATGAATTAGGATATCCCGGATGGATGCCTACTAAACAATTAACCTATAGCAAAAGGTACGAACAGTATGCAAAGAAGCCTTTTGTAATGGTGACGGCTCCGACTACTTATTTATATCATTCGCCTTCTTTGAAAAAGAAAGGTATTGAAGTTAGCTATAATACGCGCTTACCTCTTTTGGCAAAGTCAAAGAGTGCATATAAAGTATTAAAACCAAATGGAAAGACAGCATGGATTTCTACAAAAGCAGGAAAAATCTACGCGTCTCAAAAAGATATTCCTGTACCAACTGGCACGGAGCTTGTTGAAAGTGGAAAGGCATTTTTAAATCTTCCATATTTATGGGCTGGCATGAGTGGTTTTGGATTTGACTGCTCTGGATTTACGTTTACGATGTACCAATCCCATGGTATTACGATTCCACGTGATTCAGGGCCACAGTCTCGAGCAGGAAAACCAGTAGATATGAACAACCTTCAACCTGGAGACTTATTGTTTTTTGCCTATAACCAAGGAAAAGGAAGCGTCCACCATGTAGCAATGTATGCGGGAGATGGCATGATGATTCATTCGCCGAACTCCGAGCGGACAGTAGAGATTATTCCTTTAAACACGAAGGGATATATTGAAGAGTATGCAGGTGCACGTCGTTATTTACCTTAATCAGTAAGATAAGAAAGAAGCTCTTTTTGTGAAGGGCTTCTTTCTTAATATATAGAGTATAAATAAAAATTAGAAAATTTAGTTTATTTACGTTTAACTATTTCTCAGTAAGGGAAGAAGTTAAACAAGAGAAAAAAATCATTTTTCTTCTTGAAACATATTGACTTTATATGCAAAGCGTTATATTATTATAAAGCGTCGTTGAGACATACTTGTAACAATGAAGCAGAAAAAAGAATTTTAAAAAGTTATTGACATTACGTTGATAACTTGATAAGATAATAAAGTCGCTTAAGAGCGGCGATTGAACTTTGAAAACTGAACAAAGCGACAAACGTCAACGTTAATTTTTATTTTTTAAATTGAGCAAGTCAAACATTTCTTCGGAGAGTTTGATCCTGGCTCAGGATGAACGCTGGCGGCGTGCCTAA
>NZ_JAMBOQ010000016.1 GCF_023715685.1 Priestia aryabhattai | reverse complement strand
ATTAGGCACGCCGCCAGCGTTCATCCTGAGCCAGGATCAAACTCTCCGAAGAAATGTTTGACTTGCTCAATTAAAAAATAAAATTTAACGTTGACGTTTGTCGCTTTGTTCAGTTTTCAAAGTTCAATATATTTGGAGCGGGTGATGAGAATCGAACTCACGACATCAGCTTGGAAGGCTGAGGTTTTACCACTAAACTACACCCGCAATATGGCGCGCCCGAGAGGAGTCGAACCCCTAACCTTTTGATCCGTAGTCAAACGCTCTATCCAATTGAGCTACGGGCGCTTCTTATGATTTTCACCGCTGTTGTTTTGGCGACTTTATTATAATATCATTTCTAATTTCCTATGTCAACACTTTTTTTAAAAAGTTTTTTTGGTGCGGCCGAGAGGACTTGAACCTCCACGGGGTCGCCCCCACTAGGCCCTCAACCTAGCGCGTCTGCCATTCCGCCACGACCGCTAAATACATAAAATGAATAAGATGCGGGTGAAGGGACTTGAACCCCCACGTCGTAAAGACACTAGATCCTAAGTCTAGCGCGTCTGCCAATTCCGCCACACCCGCAAGAAATGAAAATGAGCCATGAAGGACTCGAACCTTCGACCCTCTGATTAAAAGTCAGATGCTCTACCAACTGAGCTAATGGCTCTTTATGGCTGGGCTAGCTGGATTCGAACCAACGCATGACGGAATCAAAATCCGTTGCCTTACCGCTTGGCGATAGCCCAATAATTTAAAATGGCGGTCCCGACGGGAATCGAACCCGCGATCTCCTGCGTGACAGGCAGGCATGTTAACCGCTACACCACGGGACCATCCAAAATTATATATAAAACAGTCAAATGGTGGAGGATGACGGGATCGAACCGCCGACCCCCTGCTTGTAAGGCAGGTGCTCTCCCAGCTGAGCTAATCCTCCACAGAATATGTAAATGAAAATCAATGGTGACCCGTACGGGATTCGAACCCGTGTTACCGCCGTGAAAGGGCGGTGTCTTAACCGCTTGACCAACGGGCCATTATAAAATGGCGGAGAAGGAGGGATTTGAACCCTCGCGCCGCTTACACGACCTACACCCTTAGCAGGGGCGCCTCTTCAGCCACTTGAGTACTTCTCCATATGGCTCCACAGGTAGGACTCGAACCTACGACCGATCGGTTAACAGCCGATAGCTCTACCACTGAGCTACTGTGGAATAATATTCATCAGACTTCTTACATTGTAATCGACATTATATATAATGTCAATAAGTTTTTGCAATTTATTTACCGTTTATTTGAGACGGCTTTATAAATTTATCATAATCAATCTATTTTAGTCAAGCCTCTTCTAAATTTTTTTTAATTTACCTCTACACTTTCCACAAACATATTTAACCGTGTTCACTTTTCTTTTTCGCACATATTTTTGATCACACTGCATACATACATATATGTGCTCTTTTTTCTTTCCATCACTTTCTTTTTTCAATGCCTGACAAAACCGGGGGGCGCCTACTTCTTTCATTAGCTGTTTAAAGTCTTGATCTCCATGCTTATACCCTTTCCCCTCAATATGCAAATGATAGTGACAGAGCTCATGTTTAATAATTTCTACTATTTCTTGTCTGCCATATTGTTCAAAGTATTTATAGTTTACTTCTATATTAGATGTACGTAATAAATACCTTCCACCTGTCGTACGTAAACGAGAATTAAAAGTTGCTTCATGACGAAATGGTTTGTGAAACAGCTTCAACGAAATTTCTTCTACAAGTAGTTGTAAATCCTTATCATTCATCTTATATACTCCTCTACTGTATGAAAATCACCTGACTAGCTCTTTGGGCATACACTTCATTACATACTCACTATTCACCTTATCATAAATGAAAAGGAGTGATTGTCCTTATGCCAATGTGGCTACAAAAACAAATGAGGCGCGCTTATTCTGAAAAAGACCGTGCACAAATAAAATTGCTCAATCAATGTTGGTTTTTTTATCAAAAAAATAATTCCGCTTCTTAAATCACTTCTTTTCACAAATAAAATTGCCTTTTCAGAAAATCTGAAAAGGCAATTTTATTATTGATGAGGCGGAATCATCGTGAGTGCGACTCTTCCTTTTTTCATGTCTACATCTTCTACCCACACATGAACCAAATCCCCTACTGAAACAACATCGAGAGGATGCTTAACATACTGATTCGTTAATTTAGAAATATGGACTAGACCGTCTTGCTTGACTCCGATATCGATAAACGCTCCGAAGTCTACTACATTTCGCACCGTACCTTCAAGCTGAATACCTTTTGCTAAATCTTCTAGCCTCAAAATATCCTGACGGAGCAAAGGTTTTGGCAGTTCATCACGCGGATCTCTTTCCGGTCTTACGAGCGCTTCTATAATGTCTTTTAAAGTAAGCTCCCCTATACTTAATTCTTCTGATATTTCGGATAAAGAAATATGTTTTAATGCTTCTTTTACTTTCTCCGTTCCCAGCTCAGTCTCTTTCACTTCCGCCTTCTTTAAAAGCTTGTTAACGTCCCCATATGTTTCAGGATGGATACCCGTTCTGTCTAAAGGTTCCTCACCTTCTATAATACGTAAAAATCCAATACACTGCTCATACGTTTTAGCACCTAGACGTGGAATTTTCTTTAACTGTTTTCGGTTAGAGAATTTTCCGTTTTCATCCCGATACTTTACAATGTTTTGAGCAACTGTCTTATTTAGACCCGCAACGTATTGTAGAAGCGAAGCAGAAGCCGTGTTTGCATTTACTCCCACCTGGTTTACTACTGTCTCTACAATAAAAGTCAGTGAATCATTTAATTGCTTTTGAGACACATCATGCTGATACTGCCCTACTCCTACCGACTTGGGATCAATTTTCACAAGTTCAGCCAGCGGATCTTGCAGCCTTCTAGCAATCGATACAGCGCTTCGCTCTTCTACTTGAAAATCAGGAAATTCCTCTCTAGCAACATCAGAAGCCGAATATACGCTTGCTCCCGCTTCATTCACAATCAAATAATAAACTGGATTTTCAATTTCTTTAAGAACATCCGCCACAAATTGTTCCGTTTCGCGAGATGCCGTTCCGTTTCCAATTGCCACTACTTCAATAGGGTATTCAGCGAACATTTTCTTTAATTTACTTTGCGCTTCAGCTGCTTTTCTCACAGGAGGATGTGGATAAATAACATCAATTTTCAAGACCTTACCTGTTTCATCTACTACAGCTAATTTGCAGCCTGTTCGAAAAGCTGGATCTACTCCTAATACCACTTTTCCTTTCAATGGAGGTTGAAGAAGAAGTTTTCGTAAGTTTTCAGAAAAGATGTGAATGGCTCTTTCTTCCGCTTTTTCTGATAGCTCTTTACGGATTTCGCGTTCAATAGATGGTTCTATTAATCGTTTATAGGCATCTTCTATGGCTGAGATGATATAACCTTCAGCTGAAGAATCCCTTTTCTTGATTACTTGTTTATGTAAATATGAAAGAATCCGATCTGTAGGCGCATCAATACTCACTTTTAAAATACCGTCTTTTTCTCCTCTATTCATAGCTAAAATACGATGAGGCACGATGCGCTTTACCGCTTCTGTATATTCATAGTACATTTCATAGATGTTTTTTTCATCTTTTTCCGGATCCTTGACTGAAGTAACAATTATGCCATCTTTTACAGTGGTCGTACGAATCCATTGACGGTAAGATGCTTCGTCAGAAATTTGTTCCGCTACAATGTCTAGGGCTCCTTGAATAGCTTCGTCAGAAGATTGAACTCCCGCTTCTTCATTTATGTATATTTGCGCTTCCTTCTTCACGTCAGAACGTGGGAAACTTAGTAGCCACTGTGCTAATGGTTCAAGACCTTTTTCTTTTGCTACAGTTGCTTTTGTACGTCGTTTTTGCTTAAAAGGGCGGTATAAATCTTCTACTTGCTGCAACTTCTTCGCTTGATGAATTTGAGCAGCCAGTTCCTCAGTTAATTTCCCTTGCTCTTCAATTAATCGAAGAACTTCCTCTTTACGCTCCTCTAAATTCATTAAGTAGTTCCAAGAATCTAAAATATTCCGGATTTGGACTTCATCCAAAGCACCAGTTTGTTCTTTTCTATATCGAGCAATAAAGGGAACTGTATTACCATCTTCTACTAAAGCAATTACGTTTTGTACTTGCTTTTGTGAAATCTCTACCTCTTTACTTACACGTTGAACAATTTGATTATCTAATTTCGTTGCAACAGACACAGCATATCCTCCTACCTAAATGAAACTTTGTCTCTATTGTAACAAAACTCACATGCAATAACACATGTGAGCTAAAAAGAAAGGCTATGCAGTTGGAAGGTGACCAGCGATATACGTAATATCATCATTATGAGATCGAATTGCTGCCTGTAGCCGAGTCGACAATTGATCGACATTCATCGAGTTAGCAAAAACAGATTTAATCTCTTTTAATTCTAAGCCATCTGTATGAATCAAAAATTTAGAACCCGAGTCATATGGGAAGGTTTGTGTGCGGAACTTTTGAATTTTCCCTGATAAAAAACCTTGAATTGGCAGAGGGTACGTTAATTTTCCCGCCGGAGAATATAGATAAAAGCGGATATTACCTACATTTGTATAATGAAATTCGTTATTTTTTTTATCAATTTTCAAAATAGCTACTGCCGCACCTCTTGTATGTCGAGTAGCTTTGTTGCACTTAGAAATGATCTCATCCACATCTAGATGGTGATGAGCTTTTGCTACATCAGTAACAGCCACAGAAGCGGTTCTGGCTTGTTCACCGCTTCCTAATCCATCTGCCACTGCACATAGAAAATAGTCATCTGTTTCTTTGACATAGTAACTATCTCCACAACAAACGTTCCCTTGCTTTGGCTCTTGGTATATATGAGTTTGAATCGACTTTGTATTAGGGTCTACTGTCATCACGACATATACTCCGAATCGTTAGAATCTGAGCGAGCTGCAGTCCTTAGCTTATCAAGAGCTCTTCTTTGCAGTCGAGATACATGCATTTGAGAAATCCCTAACTTCTCACCGGCATCTTTTTGACTCAGATTTTCAATAAATGTATAGCGAATCACTTCTTTTTCTCTATCGCTTAATACATGAAGAATTTTTTCTAACACTAAGCGTTGATCAGTTTTCTCATAACCCGACTCTTGTTCACCTACTAAATCAAGGATTGTAACAGTACTTCCATCAGAGTCTGCTTCAATGGAATGATCAACAGACAACGCTTGATAACTTTGCCCCATCTCCATCGTTTCTAAAATTTCTTCTTCTGTCACTCCGATATGATCAGCAATTTCTTTCACTTGAGGAGATCGCTGTAAACGGGTTGTTAGCTCTTCGACAGCTGCTTTAATTTTAGGACCTAATTCTTTGATGCGGCGCGGTACGTGAACACTCCACGTTTTATCGCGTAAAAATCGCTTAATCTCTCCAATGATTGTAGGAACAGCAAACGATTCAAAGCTTCTTCCAAATGAAGCATCATACCTTCTAATAGCTCCTAACAGTCCTAGCATCCCTACCTGCACAATATCTTCATGTAAGCTTCTGCCTTTTGAATAACGACGTGCAATAGATTCAACAAGGTTCTTGTAATGTACTACTAGATCACTTTGTGCTTCTTCATCCTGCGTTTTTTGAAAGCGCTCAATTCGTTCCTGAACCTGTTCTTTAGTTAATTTCATAGGTTGAGACTGTGTTTTCATCACTCTCCACCTGCTCTCTTTGCACATACTTAGTCATCATTAGCGTTACACCTTTTGAATTGACCATTTTCACTTCGTCCATTAGCGTTTCAATTAAATATAAACCAAGTCCACCTTCAGGAAGAAATTCAACTTCTTTTGATGTTTCATAAGGTCCTATATGTTCCTTAAGCTCTTCAAAATTAAAGCTTTCACCTTTATCGACCACCATGATTTCTAAACGGTCATCAAATAAACCAAAACCTACTCTCACTTCACCATTTTCTTCACTCTTATAAGCATGCTGCACGGCATTTGTACATGCCTCACTGACAGCAATTTTCATATCTTCAATTTCATCATAAGAAAAACCCATCCGGTTCGCTACACCAGATAGCGTCAGTCGAATAATCGCTACGTAGTCTGGCTTAGCAGGAATCTTCATCTCAACAAAGTCATAAGGCTGTTTCATTTTACGCCACCTTCTACTTGTGAATTCACGTTTAAAATGTCTGTGAGGCCCGTAATGTCAAATAAGCGCTTGATGCGCTCTGATACACCAACAAATTTCAAAGAGCCGTTATTTTTCTTATTGGCTTTTAACAATGCAATAAATACACCTAGTCCTGTACTATCCATATATGATACATCGGTTAAATCGACTATAATTTCCGGTTCAGTATGTTCAGTAATTTCCATGAACTTTTCTTTTAGCTTAGGTGCTGTATATGCGTCAATCTCTCCAGCCAGCTTAACACGATATGCTTGACCGTCCTTTTGTATATCTATTTTTAAATTCATCGTATTAGTAGACCCCCTCTAATTTTGTGCTATCTTTTCTGTACCCTTATTTAGAATACTTAAACTAAACTCTTCAAAATAATCAATGTAAAATCATCCCTCAATTGAAAATGCTGTAATTTTTCCAGCTCTTTGTATACAGATTCTACAATTTCTTGAGGAGACAAATGCATGTATTTTCGAATTAATTTTATGATGTCCAATCTTTCAATAAATCCTTCTTCAGTTCTGCATTCTGTTACACCATCTGTTAACAGAACAATCATATCGCCTTTTGAAAGTTGCTGCTCGTACTGAAGATATTTCACATGGCGATCGACTCCTAGTACGAGTCCTTTTGCTTCCAAATCTTCAAATGAATCAGCTTTGGCATCATAATAAAAACCTGGCTCATGCCCTGCAGATGCATAATCAAATAAGTTCGTCTCGGGATTATAGCTTCCGTAGAACATCGTAATAAACATACTTGGATCTACGTTTCGCTCTACAATATTATTCAAATTCTCTAATACGTAACTTGGATTTTTTCTTGAGTCCGGTAAGCTATCCATTGCATACTTGATCATAGACATACACATTGCAGCTGGAATTCCTTTTCCGATCACATCGGCAATGGCAATACTTAATCCACCGTGCTCTTCTTCTACAAAGTGAAAATAATCTCCGTTCATCTGTTTAGCCGGTACGCTAATTGCGCCAATTTCTAAAGTTGAACTAGCCGGAACCTTTGTCCCTAACAGCGTCTGCTGGACGTTAGCGGCAACTTCGATTTCAGAACGAAGCTCCCGCTGCTTATTTTTTAATGTTTGATGCTCACGAAGAGCAAGACCGTAGCTAATCATTACCTCAAGTAAAAAGTCCAGAGAATGCAGCACTTTTTCTGGAATATCAGAATAAATTTCTTCAATCACTTCTTTATGAATGCTCACAATATCTTCTGGCGATATTTCATTCTCTAAAGATTTTCTACTTAGTTTTTGTCCTTGATACAAAATTTGTTCATTTTGTGTTTGGATATAGTTCCCCAAAATATCTTTGTATAAATCTCTCATCTCTTTATCAAAAGACATTATCTATTTCCTCCTACCGGAGCCACTTAACTGCTTTAATCTCAGTACCTTCTCCGACATTTGTTTCGATGTCAAACTCATCCATCAATCGCTTTACCCCAGGAAGCCCAGCTCCTAGTCCACCCGATGTTGAATATCCATCTTCCATTACTTTGCGAACGTCGGGGATACCTGGCCCTTCATCTGTTGCTACGACAAGAAGACCGTTTTTTCCTCCACGATTTAATTTTTCAATATAGATTTGACCCTTACCCGCATATAGGTAAATATTACGAGCTAATTCAGAAATGGCGGTTGTAATACGAGCTTGGTCAACTGTTCCAAACCCTAGCTCTTTCGACACATTTCTACCTAATTGGCGTGCCGCTACGATGTCCCATTCTGTTACGATTTTTACGCTGGATTGGAATTCCATATACTAATCCCCCAATTCCGATTGGAGTTTCTCAAGACCTTTTTCTAAATCGAGTGCAGTAAGAACATCGTTTAGGCCAATCCCTAACTCAACAAGTGTAATAGCTACTGCAGGCTGGATACCTGTTAATACTACTCTGGCCCCCATCAAATTAGACATGCTAACCACGTCACCTAACACTTTTGCGATGAATGAATCGATCATATCAATTGAAGTTAAATCGATTACCACTCCTTTTGCTCCAGTTTGGTGAATTTTACTTAGCAAATCTTCTTGGAATTGAATAGCCGTTTGATCATCCAGCTCCCATTGAATGGATACCAATAAATAGTCGTACAATTTCAAAATGGGTATTCTCACGTTTATTCCTCCGATTCTATATCAACTATTTTCCGCTCAGTCATTTCTAACGCAAACTCTACACCTTTTTTTAATGAGTTTTTCGTAATAATTTCGTTTAAGTTAATACCTAAGTTCACAATAGTCTGAGCAATTTCCGGACGAATTCCTACTAACAAACACTTGGCTCCAACCAAACGTACGGCTTCAGCAGCTTGAATGATATGATGGGCAACCATCGTATCCACTACTGGTACTCCGGTAATATCTATTAATACGACCTCTGATCGGTGCTTTACGACACCTTGCAGTAAGTTTTCCATAATTTTCTTTGCGCGATCGGTGTCAATTGTTCCCACAAGCGGCATTACTGTAATTTTATCAAATACCGGTATTAATGGAGCAGACAATTCTTGAAGTGCAACTTTTTGCAACATAACTGTATTTTCCCACGAGTTGGAGTATTGTTCTACTATTTTGTTATAAATAGGGCTTAACCACTTGTCAAACCGATAGAATAATTCAGGATGAGTTTGGTCAGCTTTTACATGTTCACTGTTTACATACCCTTCAACAACTACATGACCCAAGTTACGTACACCCTGTGTCAAATAAGCAAGGGGCCACCCTAAACTCACAACTCGTCCTACTACTTCCTCTAGTTCCTCTGCAAAATTTTCCTGATCACGGAATGCTTTTGCCAAAAGTAAATTTACAAAATCAGAGCTCACATTTACGTACACTTGCTCGGACACAATGTTTTTAATCCGCTCTGTTTCCACATCATTCATTAACACTAGCCATCGATCAAAAATTTCTGATTTATGATTTTGTATATAATTGAATAAATCTTGATTCATGAGGGCCTCCTTGTGAGTCAATACACTCATTTATATCTATATATATATTATCATTTTTAAAACGTTTCTTGTTACAATATACGTTTACTAATTATTCCTAGTCAAATTAAAAAAGTTGCTCATAAAGGAGCAACTTAGCATAAATGGAAGTATAATTCTAAAAGTCGATAAGTCCTACACTGATTTGCAAGGCTTCATCCACTCTGTCCATCATTTCATCATCTAAATGGGTAATCTTGTCTGTTAGCCTCTGTTTATCAATAGTACGAATTTGTTCTAGTAAAATAACTGAATCTCGCTCAAATCCATAGCGCTTTGCATCAATTTCAACATGCGTAGGTAACTTTGCCTTTTGAATTTGAGCAGTGATCGCAGCTACAATAACAGTTGGGCTAAAACGATTGCCTATATCATTTTGAATGACAAGTACAGGGCGAACGCCTCCTTGTTCTGAGCCAACAACAGGAGATAGGTCAGCAAAATAAACGTCGCCACGTTTGACTACCAAGTCATTACCCCCCGCTTACTAAACGATCCACAGTATGATCAGCTTCATACTCTGCTAGAAAAGCCTCGGAAGCAATATTTAAGTTTATCTTTGCCATCTCCATATATCCACGTCTCATTGATTCGCGAATATGGCGTTTTTTTCGCTCACGAAGGTACAATTTTGTTGCTTGGTGAATAAAATCACTTCGGTTGCCATTTTCTTGTTTAACCATAAGATCGAGCTCCGATACTAAATTTTTCGGTAATCTTACTAGGATTTCTGTAGTTGCGCTCGCTTCAGACACAAACATACACCTCCAACATCAATACACACACCAATAGTCTCATCTTTCCTTATCATAACATTGATTAGCTTTAATGGAAAGTTAATTCTGTCAATTTCTACACTATTATCGTCAATTGATACCCTCTTTTATGCATGGAAGTTATTATTTTATTGTCTTTTGTTCGCAGACTTTTTATGTTGACTCAGGAAGATGTATATTCAGCGCAAGATATAATTATTAACATCAATATGCTGCGAATCTCTTGTATAAACCCTCGGAACCCTTGCTGCAATCATGCAAGGGATTTCATAATTAATTGTTTCAAGATGCTTCGCTACTTCATCAATTGTAATTTCAGCACCTTTTTGTTTTCCAATAAATGTGACTTTTGTACCCATTTTATACATTTTAGGTAATTTAATCATCAATTGATCCATGCATATTCTACCAACAATTGGCACTTTAACTCCGTCTACTAATACTTCAAAATTACTTAATTTACGAATCCAGCCGTCTGCGTATCCTACTGGAATAGTAGCAATCCATTCATCTTCTTCGGCTTCATAAGTAGCTCCGTAACTGATATGACTCCCTTTTTTGACTTTTTTAACATGCACAATACGGCTGTGCAGCGAAAACGCTTGTTTTAACGGAATTGGCAAGACTTCTTTTAATTCCTCAGAAGGACTCAAGCCATACATAGAGATACCTAAGCGTACGCCATTAAAGATATCTTTCGGACGACGAAGCAAGGCTGCGCTATTTGCACAGTGAATCATCGGAGGTGTAAAATTATGTTCTTTCACAATTCGAACCATTTCTTCAAAGAATGTGTATTGTTCTTCAAAATAAGGCGAGTTTAGCTCGTCTGCTGTTGCAAAGTGTGTAAACACTCCATCCAGCACGAATCCTGAATGAGAAGTGATGATATTCATCGTTTCGTGTAATTCTTCTTTCGTTCTAATTCCCAAGCGACCCATGCCTGTATCTATTTTTAAATGCATATGCAACTGACTGTTTGCACCTAGAATGGACGCTGCTTCTTCAATCCAAGCTTTGCTATAAGCAGTGACCGTTACATCCCACTTCAATGCTGTTTGAATGTATGGGGTAGGCACGGCTCCTAATACTAAAATGGCTTCCTTTATTCCTTTTTTTCGAAGAGCAATAGCTTCATCCAAAAAAGCTACAGCTAGCATATCAGCACCAGCTTGAAGCGCAATCTCTGCTACTTCTTTATCTCCATGCCCGTAAGCATTCGCCTTTACTACGGCCATTAGCGTTTTATGCCCCGGTATCAGTTCTCTTACATGATTCACATTTTGAAAAATGGCTTCTACATCAATTTCTGCCCATGTTTCTCTATAAAATGCATCCATTACTACGACACTTCCTTTTTTCAGAACCATTCTAAACGTACTTTCCTCTGTTAGTATAATACATTTATAACCAAACTTCATCTCGATCTTTATTCAAATTAAGCAAGAACAAGCCTACATATATGCAGGCTTGTAAGCTTCTCTTATTTTCCCATCTGACTTTGCACAGACCTAGCAACTGTACTCAATTCATCTGGTGTTAGCTGATCAGAAGCCAGCATAAAGTCTACTCCATTATATGTCCAAGATAGACTTTTATCCGTTAAAGCTCCCACAGTAAAACCTAAATCAAATGGCTCTCCGGCAGTAACTGTAGATGTTGCTGTTTTAGCTACTTGAGCTTTTTCTTGTACAAGAGTAAACGGCTTTTCTCCTTTGTACATTAAAACGACTCTCTCGCCATTTTCCGTCTCAATTTTCTTTTCTTTGGACAGCTTTGTACCTTTTGGAACATCCTTAGGATAAAGGACGCTAAATGATTTTTGCTGAGCTAGTGTCGGAACGTCAATCTTTGCACTTGTCATATTTCTTTTTGTGTCAAAAGCTCCTTTATCAAACTTAGAATCGAATTTCACCTTAGAGAAATCAACTTTTATTAACACTTTATTATCCGTATCCATAATTTTAACCGAAACAGGCGCTAAGTCACTTTTGTTCAGCGTAATTTCTTGTTTAGGAAGCATTGTGCTATTTTGATAGTTGGTTTTTGTTTCAAAAATATAATGCTTATCCGTTGATTTAAAACTTGCTTTTTCATCCTTCACAATGTCTTGGACAAGGGATTCATACAAATAAGCTTGACTGCTATTTTGCGGCCAGTCGCTCTGAAAACGAAAGCTTTTATTTAAGGCAGGTGTTAAGACAAAAACCCCTTCATCATTACGCAAAATCATTTGGCTTTGATCTTTCTTTGTATTTTTCAAATTCACTCGATAATACATAGGCTTACTATGCCAAATCTCTACATCGTATACTTGAGCATCTTTCCCTGTATTCAATGTCATCTTAGCATCTGATTTATACCCCGCCATTTCTTGTACCTTGGCATCCAATGCATCTGTTACATCCTGCTGACTTTTTTCACCGCATGCTGATAAGGCTAAGAGAAAAAAGGCGCAAACAAATAAGCCAATCCATTTTTTATGCATTTCCCCAACTCCTTTATTTCGTATATTCACAGCTAAACGGAGAAGCAAGAACATATCTTGTCTCCCCTATCCACACTATGAATATATGAACAAGAAATAGTGAATATGCAGACTAGCTTGACAAGCGTTCAATAATTACTTGAGCAATTGCATAGTGCGCACTGTGCGAAATAGATACGTGTACAGACGCATCAAGTGGTTGTTTTGTAACAATGTAGGGCTTTCCTCTTTCATCATTCACGATTTCGATATCTTGGAAGCTGAAATCTTTTCCTATTCCTGTTCCAAGAGCTTTCGAATATGCTTCTTTCACAGCAAATCTTCCTGCTAAAAATTCGACCTTGCGTCGGCTTGATAGCTTTTCATAGCGTTCTCTTTCATTTTTTGTTAAAATCCGAGTAATAAAAGCGCTTTGACGCTGCACCATTTTTTCAATCCGCTCTAACTCTGTAATATCAATTCCAGTTCCTATAATCATTTTCATTTAATCCTCTCTTACAGAATAGTATATAAAAATGCCTTTATAAAAAGGAGTGACAAATATGTTCGTACGCACAGAAAATGCAGCTGAATTTAAACGTTTTTATCCTGTTACCTTCACGCTTATCTGCATCCACATTGCGCTATGGTTACTTGCCGCTCTTCCCTCACACCTTGCAGAATCTTTTATACATCAGCTTATTGGTGTGAATAGCTTAATTTCTCAAGGAGACTACTGGCGACTTTTCACACCTATCTTTTTGCATCTAAGCTTTTCACACCTTCTTTTTAACTCATTTTCATTGTTCTTGTTAGGACCAGGTGCTGAGCGTATTCTTTCTTCTTATAAGTTTCTTCTATTCTACCTTACGTGTGGATTGCTTGGAAATATCGTTACATTTCTAATCCAATCTTCTTTTTACAGCCATGTGGGTGCATCAGGTGCCATTTTCGGGCTGCTTGGGTTTTACCTCTATCTTGTAATAAAACAAAAGCATATGCTTTCTAAAAGTAACCAGCAAATCATTGTAGTCTTTTTAATTATTGGATTACTTTCAGGTCTGCTAACGCCAGGAACCAACAATACAGCTCATTTTGGTGGAGGTATTGCTGGATTTCTTCTCGCTTTTCTTGCGTTCAAACAGAAAAACAAGACACAGATATGAGGCCTGCTTTAGGATTTAATATAAAAAGTGGATGAGTTAATAAATTCCACATCTTCATAAGACTTCAAATCTTTTACTAACTGAAAGAGCGCTTCATCTTTTTTCTTAGCTTCAATCATGCAATCAATTTGCGGTATCGTTCCATTTACTTCTTTTAAAAAGCTGTAAAACCCATTAACATCGATATAATCTGCATGGGCTCTAAATTCTTTATCACTTTTAGGACTAGATATATGCATTTTTAGAGGAAGTGTTTCATATTCCCATGTTCTAATGATACGGTCCCAATGCTCTTGCCACGAAGTTTCATCGCTGTTTGCCTGATGATGATGAAGATCAAAAATGATTGGGACATTTAGTTTTTCACATAAATACAAGACGTCCTTTATATGAAAGGTTGTATCGTCGTTTTCTAACATAATCATTTGCTGAATAGATTGAGGTACAAGCCCCCAATTATGAATAAACTGCTCCAGTGCTTTTTCTTTGTCATTATAGGCTCCTCCAACATGTAAAACACAGCGATTCCGAAGCGGAATCTCCATTCCTTTTAGCAACTTTTGATGCATGCGAAGAGTTTGAATAGAATGCTTAAAAACCTCTTTATCCGTTGAGTTTAAAACAACAAAATAATCCGGGTGAAAATCTACTCGCATTGGATGTTTCTTCAAAAATACAGAAATACGCTGAAGAGCATCTTTTAAAGGAGCTATGTAGTTCCACTCTTTTAGCACGTCATGATTAGCTAATGGAATTAACTTAGAACTGAATCGAAAAAACTCAATTTCACTCCACGCATTATGTTTTAATAACCGTAAGCAGTTTTCTAAGTTGGATATTGCGATACGTTCGAGCTTGCGAATGGCCGCTTCATGGTCTTTCACACGCTGAAATTGTGCAAAAGTCATTGTTTGAGAAGGAGAACTATTTTCCAAATGAACGCTCATCGCCACATAACCTAACCGAACAATGGTCGACATCAGTGAACACCCCATTTTATTTTACTCATAGTGTGCACCAATAAAATAGCAATTAACACATAAAAAAACGAGCCTGTTAAGGCTCGTTTTTGTTTTACGCTTTGCTGCGAGAATCTTTACGATTGCTGCTGCTATTGCGATTTCTATTATCACTACCGTTGCTTCCACCGCGACGCTTGTCACCAAAACGCTTTGAGTTTCCACGACGATTTTGCTGCGAGTAGTTTTTAGAGTTAGAACGTGAACGACCTCCGCCATTTCCACGTTTGTTTTTATCACCTTTTGCAATTACCGGTGGTTCAGCAGTTAATTGAATTGGTGATTCGTTTGGTTCTTTTGTAAATAATTTGATTGCCGCTGCCACTAATGAAACTGAATCGTGCTCTTCAAGTAACTCTTCTGCCAACTGTTTGTAGTAAGATAAGTTGCCTTGTGTCACAGACTCTGTTAATTTGTCAGCTGCAATACGCTGTTGACCTTCCATTGCTTCATCAAGCGTTGGAGGAGTCATACGCTCCATTTTACGTTTTGTTGTACGCTCAATATTGTGTAACTGTCCAGTTTCTCTTGGCGTTACAAATGTCATAGCAGCGCCCATTTTACCAGCACGTCCTGTACGTCCGATACGGTGTACATAGCTTTCCGGATCTTGAGGGATATCAAAGTTGTATACATGAGTAACACCAGAAATATCAAGTCCGCGTGCAGCTACGTCCGTCGCAACTAATACGTCAATAGAACCTTCTTTAAATTGACGTAGTACAGATAGACGTTTCGATTGCGTCAAGTCACCATGGATACCTTGTGCAGAATAACCACGCATATTTAATGCTTCTGATAACTCATCAACACGGCGCTTTGTACGACCAAAGATGATAGCTAATTCAGGTGATTGCATATCTAAAAGACGAGTAAGGATATCAAATTTACGCTTTTCTTGTACTTCTAAATAATACTGCGTAATGTTTGGCATCGTTACTTCTTTTGCTTTTACTTTTACCACTTTTGGTTCGTTCATGAATTTTTCAGCAATGCGACGGATTGGAGTAGGCATTGTTGCTGAGAATAAAAGTGTTTGGTGGTTCTCAGGTACGTTTGATAAGATTTTTTCAATGTCTTCGATGAATCCCATGTTTAACATTTCATCTGCTTCATCTAATATAACTGTATGAACGTCTTGTAGACGAAGTGTACGACGATTAATATGATCTAGCATACGTCCTGGTGTCCCTACGATGATATGAGGGTGCTTTTTCAATGCACGAATTTGACGACTGATATCTTGACCACCGTAAATTGATAGCACGCGTACGCGCTTTGTTTGACCAATTTTGTAAAGTTCTTCAGATACCTGTACAGCAAGTTCACGAGTAGGAGCAATAATTAACCCTTGAATTGCATCTACGTTTACATCAACTTTTTCAATAAGAGGAATACCAAATGCAGCTGTTTTCCCTGTTCCTGTTTGTGCTTGTCCGATCAAATCGTGACCTTCTAGTGCTAATGGGATAGTTTCTGCTTGAATTGGTGTTGCTTCTTCAAAACCCATTTTACTCACAGCGTTATTAAGCTGTTGACTTAATCCTAAATCTTGAAATAATGCCAAGTTTTTCAAACTCCTTTTATATTTAGACTATCTATATTTTACAAAAAAAAGCATTCTCCGAGGAAACGGAAAATGCTCTAAACGACTACTTCAATAAATTCAACGTTTAGAGTATAAGCGCCTCAAGACACTCAGACTACATCATAACACTATGGCTTTCCGTTTGCAATAGAGCTTACTTATACTCTTTTTAATATCACGGTAATTTATGCATCATTTTTGAGATAACTTCCTCAAGCTTCATTCCTCGAGATGCTTTCACTAAAACCACATCTTCTCTTGTTGTAATCGCTGTTAATTTTTTAACAAGCTCATCTTTCTCCTCAAAGTGCATTACCTTATCTTCTACAAAATTATTTTTTGCTCCGTGCTCAATTTCAACAGATAAGGGGCCGTATGTTAGAACATAATCAATTTTTTCTGCTTGAATAAACTCTCCCACTTCTTTGTGGAACTCTTTTTCCTGATCGCCTAATTCAAGCATATCCCCGAGAACAAGAATTTTTTGCTTATAGCCTTCTAAATCATGCATCAACGTGATAGCAGCCTTAACGGACGTTGGACTTGCGTTGTATGCGTCATTAATGAATGTCAGTCCATCTGTTCGTTTCACTAGTTCCATACGCATATTTGTTAGCTTTAATTCTTTTAATCCCTTAGCGATTGTTTCATTGTCTAGTCCAAAATAATGACCTACCGCAATAGCAGAAAGCGCATTGTGAACATTATGTTTACCTAATACCGGGATAAAGAATGAATATGTTGTTTCACGTGAAACAGTGAATGTTGTTCCTAACTCTTCAGCTGAAATAGCACTTGGATACAAATCGTTTTGTTCTGAGCTACCAAATGTCACCGTTTCAAATACTGGATTAACTACGCGCGACGTTAAAAGTGGCTCATCACCATTATAGACAAGCTGACCTGTTGGCGCTAAGCCGCTTGTAATTTCTAATTTTGCCTCCGCAATTCCATCACGACTTCCTAAGTCTTGAAGATGCGATTCTCCGATATTTGTAATAATGGCTACATCAGGCTCCGCTAAATTAGAAAGAAACTCAATCTCTCCTCGGCTGCTCATGCCCATTTCTAAAACTGCAATATCATGAGTTTCATCTAAACGCAAAATAGTAAGCGGCATGCCAATATGATTATTAAAGTTTCCATCTGTTTTCAGAACACGGTAAGTTGTATCGAGCACAGCTTTCACCATGTCTTTTGCCGTTGTTTTTCCGTTACTTCCTGTAATGCCCACTACTTTAATATCTAACTCGTGACGATAGGACTTTGCTAATTGCTGAAGGGCCTCTAGTGTATCATCGACTAAAATAACACTAATGTCTGTCGGTGGGTTTTCTTCGTCTTTGTTCCATAGAGTAGCGACCGCTCCGTTTTCAATTGCTTTATCGACAAATGTATGCCCGTTAAAACGTTCCCCTTTAATTGGGATATATAAATTACCTTGCTGAATTGTTCTCGTATCAATTGAGACTCCCTCAATTACAGCTGCTTCGTTCCCGCTATGAAATACACTTCCTGGAACCATTGTAGCTAGCTGTGTAAGCGTACGTTTAATCATTGTTGGTTTGCTCCTCTCGACCTAAAGTAAACTATGGATAATATTAATTGAAACTAAACACAGAAACACTATTCATGATGAATAGTGTTGTGTTAGTTACATTGTGTGTTTAATTTGCTGCTTTTCGGTATGACGTTCAATTGCTAATGACACAAGTTTTTCGATTAAATCTGGATATTCAACACCTGCGTGTTTCCACAATAACGGGAACATACTGAAAGGTGTAAAACCAGGCATCGTATTAACTTCATTAATAATGAATTTACCTTCTGATGTTAAGAAGAAATCTGCACGTACAAGACCAGATCCATCAATTGCTTTAAATGCTTTGATTGCTAGTGCTGACATTTCTTGATGCTGTTCTTCTGTAATTTCAGCTGGAATAATAAGACCTGTATCACCGTCTTCATATTTTGCTTTGTAATCGTAAAACGCTTTTTTAGGTAAGATTTCTCCAACTACTGAACAAGCTGCTTCATCATTCCCTAACACACCAATTTCAACTTCACGACCAACTGCTGCTGCTTCCACAATAATTTTTCGATCGAATAAGAAGGCTTCAACAAATGCCGCTTCTAACTCTTCGCGGTTATCACATTTGCTAATCCCAACGCTTGAACCTAAGTTTGCTGGTTTAACAAAGCAAGGGTATCCAAGTGTTTCTACTTTTTCATAAGCAGCCGTTCGATCTGCTTCCCATTCGCGGCGGATAAATGATACGTACTCTACTTGAGGCAGACCTGCCTGAGCAAACAGCTGCTTCATTACAACTTTATCCATACCAGCTGCTGAAGCTAATACACCGTTTCCAACATAAGGAATATTCAATAATTCTAATAATCCTTGTACAGTACCATCTTCTCCATTTGGACCATGAAGAAGTGGGAAAATAACATCTAGCTGATCATCTGTTTTTGAATCTGTTAATGCAAACATTTCCGTATTCAATGAAACTGGTGAAATAGCAGTTCCGTTATCTTGAATTTCTAATTGAGCAACTGTTTCAAGCGGACCAGTCAGCTGTGTGCCGCGAATCCACTTTCCTGTTTCTGTAATATAAATTGGATGCACTTCATATTTATCGTGATTAATTGCTTTTGAAACTGCTAGAGCTGTTTGTAAAGATACTTTATGTTCAGCGGATTTTCCTCCGTATAAAAGGCCAAGCTTAATTTTCACTGATGTTCCTCCTAACACATATTCATCTTTTCTATTTTATCATGCACGTTTAGATAGTAAACAGAAATATTAACTATTATTACGTATGTCAAAATAGCTAGGCTTGTGAAAGAAATTCCATCGCCTACCTTTATTATTTAGAATCACCTTTTCCTTTGGCTCATTTGTTTTTGAAAAAACTTTCTTGATTTTAAATCTTTTTTAAAAGTTTATTTATGCTAAAGATAACCATCAGCCCCTTCAGACTTACAGTCAACTTCATCCTTCTACGATACCGTTTAATAATGAAGCATCATCTTCTACCCCAAGTACACGCATATCAAATTCCCCTTTTTGTGATTACCTAAATAATCATTATCTTACCATGTCACTTTTAAAAATATTTTAAAACTACCGTGCGATCATCTCTTATATTTTATAAAAAAAGTTATGCCTGCAAGCAGACATAACTTTTAACTAAACTCTATTTATGATCAGGACGTCGGTAAATGAATACCGCTTCTTTTGGCAGTTTACCAAACAAAAAGCTAGCGAACGGTAAAAGACGATGACATACCCAAATGATTAGGTAACAGCCCGCTAGCGTTAAAATATAGCGTGCCAAGATTTCAAAGTGAAACATATAGTTGCCTTGTATTGGTACTGCTTTTGCCACAAAGTTTAAAACCATTGGGTGAATCAAGTAAAATCCAAAAGAGTACATGGCAATATTTTTAACAATCGTCACGGACTTCACAGAAAGCTTTTCAGCTAATATCTCTGCAATTCGGAAGAAGAAATAACTTCCCACGACCAAATAAAGCGTATTGACAGCCTCATACGTAAAGCCTGAAATTTGAATTGTCTTCATTGTGTATAGATGATAATTTAACAGTGAAATAGCTATTCCCGATCCGAGCGTCACCAGAAATAATACAATATTTGAACGACTATACTTTTTATCCACTTGTTCGCGATAATAAATGCCAATCCAACCGCCAAGTAAAAATGTAGCCATTGTATTTAAAAATAAATTAAACGAGGTGATATGATACGTATTGTTAAACATTAAATAACCAAGCTGAATGATAATGCCAAACAGCCACATGTATTTTTTAAAAATGGTTACTTTCTGTGCTAGCCATACAAAAATCGGCAGCACGAGATACACTTGTACAATTAAAAAGATAAAATGAAGCTGATAGTAAGACTCTCCGCGTAAAATACGTTTCACAATGTCAGCTGCATTTAATTCTGTTGCTCCCACATAGTACGAATAAAATTCATAAATAAGTGCCCAAATAACATAGGGAACCAAAATATACGTCACTCTTCGAGCATAATACGTTTTCCATAAAGTCTTTGTTAATGGCTTGTTAATATAACTATAAAAGAAAACCAAACCTGTGATAACAATGAAGATCCCTGCTTCAATTCGAACAATTCGGTTAAGAAAATGATATTTTTGATAAGCTTCGCTTGCAAATGGCAGTACGGTTGCATACGCTGCTGTTACATGTACGAGCACAACCATCATCATGGCGAATAATCGTAAAAAATAAATGGATTGAATATGCTGCTTTTGTTTTTGCTTCACTTTTTCTCTCCTATATAATGTGAAATATAAACTCTAGATGAATAATAGAACATTCAATTTTTTCTTATCTTTCCCGTTTTACAAATAAAAAAGCTAATAACATAAAATAAATGTTATTAGCTTTACTCGTTTGTATTTTATCTTTCCTCTTGCTATCACGCAACTGAATTTACAAAAACAATAAAGAACTCACGTATAAAGACCTAATTAAGTTCCTTTTATTTACGGTGCATTTTAAATTCTAAAAATAATTCATTGTAATAAGCAAGCATTCGTTTGCCTAAGTTTTTATATACTTCAAGCTTATTGGTTAGTTCTTCATCCGGATAAAAACGTTCATCCTCCGCTACTTCTTTCGGCAAATAATCTAACGCTTTTTTATTAGGCGTAGAGTACCCTACATATTCCGCATTTTGAGCAGCGTGTTTAGGATCTAGCATAAAATTCATGAATTTATGCGCACCTTCTACGTTTTTAGCCGTTTTTGGAATAACCATGTTATCAAACCATAAATTCGAGCCTTCTTCTGGAACAACGTAATTCAGCTTATCATTCTCACTCATAATTTCAGAAGCATCACCTGACCAAACAACGCCAATTGCCGCTTCTTCATTTGCGAGGAGCATCTTAATCTCGTCTCCTACAATGGCTTTGACATTTGGTGTTAGTGTATCAAGCTTTCTTTTTGCTTCTTGAAGATGGGCTTTATTCGTATCATTTAATGAATAGTTTAAGCTATTTAGTCCCATTCCCATCACTTCTCTAGCACCGTCTGCAAGTAAAATTTGATTTTTTAGCTTAGGATCCCATAAATCATTCCAACTCTTTATCTTCTTACCATGAATCATATCAGAGTTATAAACAATACCTACAGTTCCCCAAAAATAAGGGATGGAGTACTTGTTGCCAGGATCAAAAGATAGGTCTAAAAAACGCGGATTAATGTATTTTAAATTAGACAGCTTCGAATGGTCGATTGGCAATAGTAAATTTTCTTCACGCATCTTGCTAATCGCGTACTCAGACGGCACAGCAATATCAAATGTAGTACCGCCTTGTTCAATTTTGGTCATCATTGCTTCATTCGAATCAAAGGTCTGATAAATGACTTTAATCCCGGTTTCTTTTTCAAACTGATTCACTAAGTCAGGATCAATATAATCTCCCCAATTATAGACAGTCAGCGTATCTCCTCCAGAGTATCCTTCGGCATTGTTCAAATGATGAACCACATACATAAGAACTAAAGAAAGGATGACGATGAAGATAAACGGCTTTGCTAATTGCTTCATTTTCCAGTCGCCACCCCTTTCACTTTATTGCTATTTCGCTGACTAATAAAGTAATAACCAATCACAATCAGCACGGTAAACATGAAAATAAGAGTAGAAAGAGCATTGATTTTCAGCGATACCCCTCTTCTTGCTAACGAATAAATTTCTACTGAAAGCGTAGAAAAACCATTCCCGGTCACAAAGAACGTAACCGCAAAGTCATCCAAAGAGTAAGTTAAAGCCATAAAAAAGCCTGCAAAGATACCCGGACGAATAAACGGCAATACCACTTTCGAAAGTACTTCGAAGCGGCTTGCGCCCAAATCGCGGGCTGCATCGAGCAGTGTCGGACTCATTTCCTGCAGCTTAGGCAGAACCATGATGACCACAATCGGTACACTGAATGCAATATGCGCTAATAATACCGATATAAACCCAAGCTTTACACCGATAATGGTAAATAGAATTAAAAAAGATGCGCCAATAATAACATCTGGACTAACAATTAACACATTATTAAATGTTAACAGCGTATTTTGAATACGTCTGCGCTTCACGTATACGATAGCAAGTGCTCCTATCACGCCAATAATAGTTGAAATAACCGAAGACAATAGTGCAATAATTAAGGTATTCAATACAATAATGAGCAAACGTGTGTCTTGAAACACTTCTTTGTACCAATCTAACGTGAATCCTTCAAATTCACGCATGTTTCCTCCGCTGTTAAAAGAGTAATACATTAAATAAAAAATGGGAGCGTATAAAATGAAAAATACAAAAAATAAATAAAGGTGGCTGAACTTCCACTTTCTCTTCATTTTACACACCTCTCTTTCCAGTGCCTGTTATGAGCATCATAACGGCCATCGCAATAATTAAAAAGACGGCAATTGTGGCTCCCATGCCCCAATCCTGCGTCACTAAAAAATGCTGTTCAATGGCTGTCCCCAATGTAATGACGCGGTTTCCAGCAATTAAACGCGTAATCATAAAGAGGGACAGTGCTGGAATAAAAACAGCCTGACAACCTGATTTTACCCCTTCTAGCGTTAGCGGAAATACCACACGCTTAAATGTCACCCATGAAGATGCCCCTAAGTCTCGCGAAGCGTAGATAAGCGAGGGATTAAGTTCTTCTAAAGAGTTAAAGATCGGCAAAATCATAAAGGGGATAAAAATATACACCGATACAAATACAAAACTAAAGTCAGTAAATAAAATTTGATGAGTACCAAGTCCCAGAAATTCAGTAAATTTATTAACCGTACCGTACGTGCCAAATATACCTAAAAAAGCATAGGCTTTTAATAATAGGTTAATCCACGTGGGTAAAATAATTAGTAGAAGCCAAAGCTGCTTATGCTTAAGCTTCGTTAGTAAATAAGCTGTAGGATAAGAAAAAACCAAGGAAAATAACGTAATTAAAAAGGCATACCAAAATGAGCTCACAGTCATCTGTAAATAAACAGGGGTAAAAAATTTCTTATAGTTTTCAAGCGTCAGCTCATTATCGATGCTGAAAAAAGAATAATAGACAACTAATACAATGGGAGCAACTACAAAAAGCAAAATCCATAACACATACGGGACTAAGTAAATATTTCTTGATTTAGTTTGCATGGTGATCCTCTTCATAACCTTCGAGTCGCTTATCAAATTCTTCTTCCGTTTCATTAAATCGCATAACATGAATAGCTTCAGGTTCAAAATATAAACCAATTTCTTCGCCAACCGTTGCCTTTTTCGTAGAGTGAACGAGCCACTCATTCCCTGCATGGTCATAGCCTAAAATTTCATAATGGACTCCCCTAAACAGCTGTGAATCTACACGAACCTGCAGCTTTCCTTGATCGGAGCTTGTAATTGCTAAATCTTCAGGTCGAATCACAATTTCAACCTGCTCATTTTGGTTTAATCCTTGATCGACACATTCAAATTGTTGGCCGCCAAACTCCACTAAGAAGTCCGCAATCATTTTACCTGGCACAATATTTGATTCACCAATAAAATCGGCAACAAAACGATTGATTGGCTCATCATAAATATCTGTAGGTTCCCCGCTTTGCTGAATTCTTCCTTTATTCAAAACAAAGATTTCATCGGACATCGCAAGCGCTTCTTCTTGATCGTGCGTAACAAAAATGAACGTAATACCTAGACGGCGCTGTAATTCTCTTAACTCGTATTGCATCTCCGTACGCAATTTTAGATCAAGAGCTGAAAGCGGCTCGTCCAGTAATATGACTTCAGGCTGATTTACAATTGCTCGTGCAATTGCTACACGCTGTCTTTGACCGCCTGACATTTCCTTTATTTCTCTATTTTCATATCCTTCTAGGTTAACAAAACGAAGGGCTTCTTTAACTTTTATCGCAATATCAGCATTTTTCATCTTCTTGATTCGAAGACCAAATGCTACATTTTCAAATACATTCAAATGCGGGAAAAGCGCGTAGTCTTGAAAAACCGTATTAACCTGACGTTTGTTAGCCGGGACATCATTAATTCTTTTCCCATTAAAATAAATCGTTCCGCTCGAAGCTTCCGTAAAGCCTGCAATTAATCGTAAAATAGTTGTCTTTCCACATCCCGATGGACCTAAGAGAGTATAAAACTTCCCTTTTTCAATTTCAAAGCTTACATGATCCAATACAACTGAATCATTATCATATTGCTTGGTCACATTTTTAAATTGAATAATTGTATTCGTAGATGCCATTTCACTTCACCTCTTTTGTTCTATAAATAAGACTCTGTCGCCACAATAATTAACTCTGTTATCCCATCATGAGCATTTAAAATCTGATGTTCTTCAGAAGCTTGAAAATAGATGGTCTCTCCCTGTTTGGCTTCATATATTCTTCCTCCAAGCTTCACCCTCACACACCCGCGCAAAATGTAGCCAAATGTTTCTGAAAGAGAAGGCTCAAACCTCTTAAATGCACCTTTTTCATGAAGAATAAGACGAATTGGCTCCATTTCTTTTTCGTTTGATTCATGCACAAGCCACTGAATATGATAACCTTTTTCATCTTCGCAATAACTCGTGTAGTCTTCCTCTCTGTACACAACCTTTTGAACATGCGTATCAATTTCGAAGAATTCTTTCGGTTCGCAACCTAGCACTTCCAAAATACTAAAAAATGTTTCTAAAGAAGGTGAACTTAAATCACGCTCTAGCTGCGAAATATAGCCTTTGCTTAAATCAGTACGTTCTCCTAGCTCTTCTTGTGTTAAACCTTTTTTTAATCGTAAATTTTTAATTTTCTTTCCTATTTCCATACTCTCGATCCTCAACTGTATTTAAAATTAGCAAACAGCATGAATGATTGTTCATGCTGTTCCAAACTCAAGTTTTGTTTTACTTAACTTAAAGTTTACTTTTAACCTTAAAATATTATACATGAATTATTTTTTAGTACAACCTTAAAACTAAAAAAACAAAACAAAACTCCTTTTAGACGTAACGACACTGTATAAAAACGCTAAACATCCCGCATTTTGCTAGAGAAATATTTGCACACATCTTTAAGCTTCTTATCTACAAAATCTTAACATTTTTAAAATTCCTATCTCTCTCGCTTTCACGCCTAATTTTCCCATGCTCATACCAATAACATTTCCCGAGAAATTTCACACGAAAAAAGCCCGCTTTTCTTATGAAAAGACGGGACTTTTAGCCGTTCTATACGTATGTAAAGATCGCTGTTATGAACGCTCTTTCACTGCTTCTGCTTTTAGTAAATCACGAATTTCTGTTAAAATCTCTTCTTCTTTTGTCAGAACAGCCACTTCTTCCTCTACTTTCTCTTCTTCTTTTCTCTTAAAACGATTAAAGAAACGAATAAATAAGAAAATCGAGAATGCGACAATTAAGAAATCAACAATCGTTTGAATAAAAGATCCATATAATACCGTAGCATCTCCAACTGTAAAGGATAAATCTTTAAAGTCTATCCCTGCTAACAACAAACCAATCAGCGGCATAATAATATCATTTACAAGAGATGTCACAATTTTTCCAAATGCCGCTCCAATAATAACACCAACCGCTAAATCTAATACGTTTCCTCGCAAAGCAAACTCTTTAAATTCTTTAAGCATCTGTTTCTTCCACCTCCTGCCCTTTATTTCAAACTTTCATGATAATACATCCTAAATTAAACATACAAGGTGCATTTTCATTTTTCTCTTTTTTATGAGATATGTACCAGACCTTTAGTTGTATTTCTGCCCAGATTTTTACTTTATATTCGCGTGTAAATAAAATGCACTTTCAGTTTTCATTCAGGAAAGGTTCATGTTCAGTCCATTTTCCTTTTATACACTAATAGCATGTAATTCATCAAATATGTAATCTAACAATAGAGGAGATGGCTAGAACGTGAGAAAAATTCTACTGCGAGCAGTTGCTTTATGCCTCGCAGCTATTATCAGCATTTCTTATACAACAAGCACGGTGAATGCAAGTGAAAACGCAGCAAGTGAAGATTTAATTATTATTAATAAAAAAACAAATCAGCTTGCTTATTTTCATAATGGAAAGTTAGAGAAGGTGTATTCAGTAGCTACGGGAAAAACATGGAGCGATACGCCGGTAGGTTTTTTTAAAATTGTTAACAAAATTAAAAATCGCCCTTACTATACAGGGCATATTGCAGGAGGTGCCTCTAATAATCCTCTTGGCTCCCACTGGCTAGGGCTTAATGCAAACGGAACAACCGGGGACACATACGGTATTCACGGCAATAACTCAGAATCTAGCATTGGCAAATATGTGAGCCACGGCTGCGTACGAATGCATAATGCAGATGTTGCGGAATTATTCGATAAAGTGGAAGTAGGAACACCTGTAAATATTACTTATTCATCAAAAACCTTCGAGGAGCTGGCAAAGGTATACGGCTACGGGCAGCCGTGAAAAAATAAAAGCTTATCCAAAGAATTTGGATAAGCTTTTATTCTTCTCTATTCCCATACATGAGCTCCGTACTATGTGAATATAGCTCAATAATATTCCCAAACGGATCTTCGCAGTAAATTAAGTAATAAGGTTTGCCTGGTCTTGTATTCCATACTTGGCTACGCTTTTTACCGCCTGATTGTTCAATTTCATCCGCTAATTTTTCCACGTCATCGGCTATTAAACACATGTGAAAATAACTTTGATACCGCTCATCATTGCCTTTTAATACAAGAGGCATTTGCGGCTTATTAAATTCAAACAGTTCAATGCCTACCTGGTTGTCAGCTGTCATGTGAGCATTTTTCATTTTTTTGATATGAGACCCCAGTAAATCTTGAGTCATATTTTCAGCTTTTTCTTCCTCAGCATTAAACCTATAGGGGCCAGCAATCAGCTTAAAGCCTAAAACTTGTTCATACCACTGCACGGCTTCTTCTACATCAGGTACAGCTAACCCAACGTGCGTAATAGCTACCATTTTATCACCCTCCTATACACAAACATTCCCTTTCTACAAAAAGAAAAACAGTCCACCTAAAATGGACTGTTTACACGCACCAAATTCTTTCACAACTTTAAAGTATTGTATTGAGTAATGATTTCTTTTGTTAAGTCATCACTTGCTTCTAATCCACTAACTTCTTTTAATACATACTCAATACCATACTCATTAATATTGGCTTGAATCTTCATAGCTTCTTCATCTTCTTGCGCGTCAAACAGAAGCGCAGCGGCAATAGCCTTCGCTAAGTAGGTATAAGAAAGGTCCGCTTTTTTTGCTTCTAACGCTGGACGAATCAAACGATCTTGAGGCCCAAGCTTGCGAATTGGCGCTCTTCCTACCCTTTTAACTGAATCATTTAAATGAGGATTCTTAAAGCGTTCAATAATTTTAACAATATAGGCTTCGTGTTCCTCTCTGTCCAAGGCATATCTCTTGATTAGATAGTTTCCTGTTTCTTGAAGCGTTTGCTGCACTTGTTCGTAAATATTTGAATCTCTTAACGTTTGATCAATCGTTTCTTTTCCTTTTAAATAACCAAAATATGCAATAACCGCATGTCCCGTATTCACTGTAAATAACTTTCTTTCAATAAAAGGAGCAAGGTCAGACACAATCGACATTCCTTCTACAAAAGGAATGTCTTCAGTTGCTTCTACTACCCATTCATAATAGGATTCTACTAAAACATCTAGCGAACCTTGGTTGTGTTGAATAGGTACGATACGATCTACAGCTGAATTGAAGAAAAAGACCTTATTTATCATACGCGCTTTTGTCTCTTCATCAAGCACGTCAAAAATATAGCCTTTTAATAAATCTGTCGCAGAGATTTGATTTTCACATGCAATAACATATACATTTTCGTCACTTGTTTTCACGCGCTCATCCAAACCTTTAGCAATTAAAGGAGCAATGCGTGGCAGGATGTTGGGTCCGATGGCCGTTGTAATGTACGTTGCTTCTTTAATCGCTTCAATGACTTCTTGTTCTTGTGTAAGATTATTTAAACCAGATACGTTTTGAATAGCTAATGTCTCCGGGTGCTCTGCAGCTGTTACTACGTTATACCTTTTATCCGTGTTTAACTGATTGATAATATTTTCAGCAATATCTACAAATGTGACGTGATAATTACTTTGAGAAAACAATGCCCCAATGAATCCTCGACCAATATTGCCTGCTCCAAAATGAACTGCTTGTTTCACAAAAATCATTCCTTTATCAAATTATTTCGAAGGTACTCATGAAACGTATCTTCTAACTTTTTGCGAATTACCTCTTCGTTCGAAGACGAAAAAATCATCATTGCTTCATGGTCCTCAATTAAACTGGTACTAATTAAACTTAAGATTTCTTGCTGTGCTTCACTTAACTCCTCAGGTGCGAGCATTAATAGAAGGTTACGCGCCTGCATGTTTGTTCCGTCCATACCTTTAACTGTGCAAGGCTGTTCTAAATGTGAAACTTGAAAAATCAGCTCTTTCACGTGATGTTCACGGCAATGGAACAGTGCCATACTCGTCTGTGGAATTCCTAAACCACCTTTGTTTTCCCGTTCCTTAAGCTGATGAATAACGCAGCTGGCATTGGTTATCAAACGTTCTTTTTCAACGGCGTTTACTACGTGCAAAATCACCTGATCGTGACTCACTCTATCCGAAAATCGATACATTCTAAGGTTTTGAAGAATTGATTCGATACTTCCATGCACATCTTTAATTTGCTTCATCGTTTCCTCAAAAGACGGTTTTTCTATAGAAGTGGTCTTATTTGTATATTGAAAAGAACGATAGTCTTTATCTTTGGTTAACTTTTGAATATTTTTCTGTAAAAAATTCTGAACGGATTGAATGTCCTCTTCGGTTAAGAGTGGATTGACTAAAATGTAATCTACATTAAAAAAAGGAAGTCTTACTGTTGAAATCACTACGTCATACCCTTCAAGCGCAGCTGCTTTGATTTCTTTTACCGATTTAATAACAACTGAATTAATCTCCGGAATCTCTTTACGAATACGGCTAGCTAACATTTTTGAGGTGCCGATTCCAGTTGGACAGACAATCAGTGCCTGAATTTCCATGATTTCTTCTTTTAGTACTAGCGTTGAACCAAAATGCAAAACAAGATATGCCACTTCATCATCTGGAAAAACTAAATCCGGCAACTCTTGATCGATACTGTTTCTTACAGCCATAAATAAAACAGGGTACTTTTTCTTAATCTCTTCTGTTAATGGATTAAAAAGCTCCATTTTCTGCTTGAGACGAAAGATTGCTGGTTCCATATGAGCAAGCAGCCCTTGGTAAAGGGAAAAATCACCGGTTAAGTCGATGTTGAGCTGAACAGAAACATGAGCAATCATATTTTTGATAATCTGCCCAACCACTACGCTGTCGTAATATACGTCTCTTGTAGTTTGGAACTTCGCTGCACGCAGCCGTACTGCTAAGAAATGAATATCTTTTTCTGTAAAAGAAAGAGAAAATACCCGTTCAATTTCGCGGCAAATATCCTTCATTAAGAACATTTCACTCGCCAGCTCTTCCGTTTGGCCGCCGTCGTCTTCTAGAAACATTTGCTTTTTCGTTCGCTGCATCATAATGCAAATATGAACAATGAGCCCTATATAATCGCTGTCAGCCAGCTTAGAATGATGCTGATTAATCGCTTGATGTACAATTCGGTCTACTTCTGTTAAATAATCTGGATAAAAATAATGCAAAATCGTTTCATTTGTATGCTGCTGATTTTCTACTAGAAACAAGCACTCAATTAACTCTTCGTTAAAGTGAACAAGAAAATAATTAGCTAATGCGTTTCGTTTATTGGCTTCAGTGGCTTGAACCTCTACTCCCACCCCTCTCTTTCGATGAAGGAAAACGTCAAATGTTTTTAACCACTCTGTTAATTCATCTAAATAAGCAGTTAGTGTAGTAATACTTACTCCTAAGTCTTTAGCCAGTGTTTGTAATTTAAAGGAATCTCCTTCTTCTAGAAGAAGAATTAAAAGAATTAATTTTCTCTCCTGTGGAGACTGATCCGTCGTTTTAATCTTCATCAGCTCTTGGATAAGACGAAAAATTTGTTCATTTTTACCTTCAATCATTAGTCCTTCATCTTGTGTACGAATCAGCCTCAAATCAAATTTTTCAAGTATTGATTCAATTGCCTTCAAATCTCGGTGAACGGTTCTTACACTTACATTCAAAAAAGTAGCAATCGAAAGTGCTGTATGCTTTCCTGCCGTTTTAATAATTAACTCAATGATTGATTTTTCTCTTGAAGTAATAAACAAGAACATCAACTCTTTTCTTATTTATAAACAAAGGATAAAAAGGCATCTTCATGCCTTTCTATCCCGTTAGTTACTTTGAATAATAGCCATTAATTCTTTAGCTGATTTGGCATGAACCATCTTTTCAATATTGCCCATATCGGAACATGTAATCGCGATACCAGATAAAATTTCTAAATGAGTGCCGTCTTTTCCAGCAATTCCAAAGATCAAACGAACTTTCTCGCCATCAAAATCAACGCCTTCTGGCACTTGAATCACTGTAAAACCCGATCTTAAAACGTTCTTTTTCGCTTCTTCCGTACCGTGCGGAATCGCTACGTCATTTCCCATATAAGTAGAAGTCATATTATCGCGCTCAATCATCGCTTCAACGTAGTTTTCTTCTACATATCCGCCTTTTACTAACACACTCCCTGCAAATCGAATGGCTTCTTCCTTAGAAGAAAAGTGCTGATTCAAGAAAACGTTTTCTTCTAGTAGTAAACCATCATTACTATCTGTATTATTTTCTGCAGATACTTTCTTTTCTTCTTCCGCGTTAGAAGTAGTATGATCATTTTTTAGTTGATCAATTAGTTTGTCATATTCCGGACTAGATAGAAAATTATCAACAGAGATATGATACGCATCTGGAACCTTGTTTTGGGCTCTTGGCGTTAGCTCTTCCTGTGTAATAACGATTTGAGCATCATTTGGAATATTACTAATGGCTGTATTCGTCACCGAAATATTTAAATCTGCTTGTTTAACTTTCTTGCGAAGAAGAGAGGCGCCCATTGCACTCGATCCCATGCCTGCGTCACAGGCAAAAACAATTTTTTGAACGTTTACTGGTACTTCTCCTTGCTGTTTTGTAAAGCTTCCTGCTACAGAACTCTTCTTGCCTTTCATCTCTTGCATTTTGCGAGCTGCTTCGTCTAAATCTTCTGTTTGCTTACCTGTTTTTAAAATTAGTGACCCTACAATAAACGATACGACAGCTGCAACAAGGACACCGGAGATATTTGCAACATAGCTGCCTGCATTACCTGGTGTAGCAGCTAAAATGGCCAAAATACTTCCGGGTGATGCAACCGCTTGTAAGCCTCCACCTAAAAGAACAAATGTAAATACGCCGCTCATTCCTCCTAAAATAGCCGCAATGATTAGAAGTGGACGCATTAAAACGTAAGGGAAGTAAATTTCATGAATTCCACCAATAAAATGAATGATGGCTGCTCCCGGCGCTGACTGTTTTGCTGTTCCTTTCCCAAAGAAGCAATACGCTAACAGAATTCCTAATCCCGGGCCAGGATTTGTTTCTAATAACAATAGAATAGATTGTCCATTTGTTCGAATTTGTTCTGCTCCAATCGGAGATAAGATACCGTGATTAATAGCATTGTTTAAGAATAAAATTTTAGCCGGCTCAATTAGAATACTTGTAAGAGGAAGAAGACCATGTGCGACCATCCAATCTACACCCACTACAAGTGCACCTGTAAATCCGTCCACAGCTGGACTAACCCCTAAAAAGGCTAGAATTGCTAGAATTCCTCCAAGAATACCTGCTGAGAAATTATTAATTAACATCTCGAATCCTGTTTTGACTTTACCTTCAATAAACTGATCAAACTTCTTGATGATATAACCGCCAAGCGGTCCCATAATCATAGCGCCAAGAAACATCGGAATACCAGATCCAACGATGACTCCCATGGTCGCGATAGCGCCTACAACGCCTCCGCGCTGATCGTGTACAAGCTTTCCTCCTGTGTAACCGATTAGCAGTGGCAGCAAATACTTGACCATTGGATCAACTAGTTTGGCAAGGCTTTCATTTGGGAAAAAGCCTGTTGGAATAAATAAAGCAGTAATAAGTCCCCATGCAATAAATGCTCCGATATTTGGCATAACCATTGAACTTAGAAAGTTCCCAAACTTTTGTACAGCTACTTTTATATTAGATTGAGCCATTTGCTCTCTTCCTTTCTCTACAAGATGATACTTTAATCGTAAGAGATTAAACGCTTTCATTCAATGATTAGGAAAACTAACTTTGTCGTACCAAAGACAGACAAAGCTTTTAATTACATAAAAAAGCAGCTGAATGGTATGAGTTCAGCTGCTTTCTAACTTAATATTTATCTAATTCACTTACAGGAGATTGAATAATAACTGGATTTTTCTCTGGATTTAACCATTTTAATATAGAGACAACTTGTTCTTTAGAAGTAGCCGTACATCCTGCTGTATAATTTGTTCCTACATGGAAGAAGATTGCACTTCCCTTTCCTGGAGTTCTAGATTCATTATAATTAATGACAAACCCATAATCGTAAGCGGGAATGTCCATATTCTCAGCGCTCGTCCAGCGACCATTAGCTGGCTTTTGCTGCCACGTATTATATAGAGAGCTTTTTGAATCGTCTACCCACACATCATTTGATGTAATCTTTCGATATGGAAGCTTAGTTCCAGGATTTTCATAGCGTCCGAATGCTGTGCCAATTGTGTATTTACCAGTCGGAGACTCCATGTCGCCTTCTTTTTTCGATAAAGCGAATCCTTTTTGTCCAAGTACACCGTTCGCGGTTAAAACTTGCTTCCAGTTTCCATCAACTTTTTCAAACGTTTGAATTTTAGCAGACTTCGTATCGTAGTTATCTGCTGTAACCAAGATAACTTGCTGAGCGTTACCTAACGTTTTAAAAGAATCGACTACGAGCTTTGGAGATGCTGTAGCTGAAGCCTGTACATAGTCACTGCTTACATAGCCTGTGCGGCCGTTGTAGTTAATTTTGTACCAGCTTCCGCTTTTGCTCACCACGGACAGCTTCTGGCCTTTGGTCACACTTCCAATAGCTGCATAGTTGGTACCTGCTCCGCTTCTTACGTTCAGCTTGCTTGCCGTTACTATGTAGGTTGTGCTTTCTGCTGGTGGAGTTGCTCCTGATGCTTGTACATAATCGCTGCTTACGTAGCCTGTGCGGCCGTTGTAGTTAATTTTGTACCAGCTTCCGTTTTTGCTCACCACAGATAGCGTTTGATCTTTCACTACGCTGCCGATAATCCCGTAAGTCGTTCCCGCTCCGCTTCTCACATTTAGCTTGCTTGCCGTTACTTTATATGTAACTGTCGCTGCATATGCCTTACCTTGATTTTCCCCAATTGAGCTAAAGCCAGGCGTTATAGCCGTTGCAAGAGTAGCTGTTAATGCCATCCCCACCATTAATTTTTTCAACTGCTTTCCCTCCATTTATTTCTTATAAAATTCTAATATTTTCTATACTTAATTCATTATCTTACCATATTCCAATCGAAGGGAAAGGGTCAATAGATGCTTTTCGCAGGTCCTATAAAAAAAGACAGACCCTTTTGATAGGCCTGCCTCGTTCACTATTATCCTAAATCAACGTTGTGATATACTTGCTGCACATCTTCTAAGTCCTCTAATGCATCAATCATTTTTTCAAACTGAGTTTGTGCATCTTCAGGAAGAGTTACATCATTTTGAGCAAGCATCGTTTGTTCAGCTACTGTAAATTCCGTGATACCAGCATCGTTGAACGCTTTTTGTACCGCATGGAATTGATCTGGATCAGCATAAACAATAACAGAATCTTCTTCTTCTAAAATGTCACGCACGTCTACATCTGCTTCCATTAACAATTCAAGTGCTTCTTCTTCATTCTTACCTTCTACACCAATAACAGCTGTTGGATCAAACATGTACGCTACTGATCCGCTTACTCCCATATTACCGCCGTTTTTACCAAAAGCAGCACGCACGTCTGAAGCCGTTCTGTTTACGTTATTCGTAAGAGCATCCACGATAACCATTGATCCGTTTGGTCCAAAACCTTCGTAACGAAGATTATCGTAATTTTCTTCTGATCCGCCTTTTGCTTTTTCAATCGCACGGTCAATAATTGCTTTTGGCACATTGTATGTTTTCGCGCGTTCTAATACAACTTTTAACGCTTGGTTTGATTCTGGATCTGGCTCGCCTTGTTTCGCAGCCACATAAATCTCACGGCCAAACTTGGCATATATACGACTTGTATTAGCATCTTTTGACGCTTTCTTTTCTTTAATATTGTTCCACTTACGGCCCATATTGTTTCACTCTCTTTCAAAATTGAATCTAATAAAATAAATAGGCAATGATATATCCGTTTTTATTATACATCAATTCCCTCTTATCTTTCGAGTTTAATACCTAAAAAAGAAAAGCAATCTTTTGGTATATTTCATTAACTAAATAAATGAGAAAACCATTTGATAACAGGCCGAATTATTTTTGTATACACTTTTTTAAGCGGTTTATATATAAATGTCATCCAAAACCAGCGTAAAGGATAGTAGATCATATGAATTGCGATCCACTTAACTCCCTTCCAGAACCAGAGAAAGATACGCTGACAGAATAAAATCACAGGGAGAACAATTTCATTGTAAGAAGGCAGCACAAGGTATTTCCAAAACAGATAACAAGGGTAACAAACTAGATACAAAATAGGGTATACAACATACCTCCATATAAATCTAGTTATAGGCAAAAAGAATCGTTTCCAAACGAAGAGAATAAAAGGTATTATGGTATTCCATAGCCAAGAAATAGGATAAACGAACAGAAAACGTATAATGTATATCCAAATGAAATAAATGACAGGTTGAATGATTCTTTTTCCTATCCATATGAGGGGCTTAGCGATTAAATATATCCATATTTTACACAAAACTTGAAATACAAAATAAAAGGGAAAATACAAGACAAAAAAGATGCCTCGCAACGCGTACTTTATACTTTGAGCCACTCCACTAATGTTTTTCACATCCTTTTTAAACTAGCCAAAGTTCGTTCATTCACCTATTCTATTATATAAAATAAATGGAACAAGCAAACACATTTTTAGCTCAATAAGACGTATGTACAAAAACAGCGATTTATTCTTTTTCTTGGACATACAAAAACACCCTTCTGTAATAGAAGGGTGTCTAGAACCTTATTATTCTACAGTAACCGATTTTGCTAAGTTACGTGGTTTATCTACATCGCAATCGCGGTGCAATGCAGCGTAGTAAGAGATTAATTGTAAAGGAATAACCGCTGCTAGTGGTGAAAGTGTTTCGTGAACTTTCGGAATCACATAGCGATCTTCTTCCGTTTCTAATCCTTTCATTGAGATGATACAAGGATTAGCTCCACGTGCTACTACTTCTTTTACGTTACCACGGATGCTTAAGTTTACATGCTCTTGTGTTGCTAATGCAATAATTGGCGTATTGTTTTCAATTAAAGCAATTGTTCCGTGCTTAAGCTCTCCTCCAGCAAATCCTTCTGCTTGGATGTAAGAGATTTCTTTTAGTTTTAACGCACCTTCTAAACCTACATAATAATCTACAGAACGTCCAATAAAGAATGCGTTGCGAGTTGTTGCTAAGAATTGAAGAGCAATGCTTTCCATTTCCTCTTTGTCGTCGCAAAGTACTTCCATGGTGTTTGCTACGATTGCTAACTCTTGAACTAAATCAAATTCTAATTCAATTCCGCGCGCCTTTGCTGTTACAGCCGCTAGAATTGATAGTACTGCTAATTGAGCTGTATAAGCTTTTGTTGATGCTACAGCAATTTCCGGACCTGCATGAAGTAATAACGTATAATCAGATTCACGAGATAATGTTGACCCCGGAACGTTTGTGATTGTTAACGCTTTGTAACCTAGTTCTTTGATCTGAACTAATACTGCACGGCTGTCAGCTGTTTCTCCACTTTGAGAGATAAAGATAAACAATGGCTTTTCAGATAAAAGCGGCATGTTGTAAGAGAATTCACTTGCTACGTGCACTTCTACTGGAACCTTCGCCCACGTTTCAATGAATTGTTTACCTACTAAGCCTGCATGATAGCTTGTTCCACATGCTACGATATAGATGCGGTCTGCTTCATCCATTGCTCCTAAAATGTCTGCATCAATGTGCAGTTCATTGTTCTCATTTTGATATTCTTGAATGATTTTACGAACAACTAAAGGCTGCTCGTCAATTTCTTTTAACATATAGTGAGGGTACGTACCTTTTTCAATATCACTTGCATCAAGCTCTGCTGTATAAGGTGCTCTTTCTACCACTTCACCATCAAGCGTTTTAATTGTTACGCCTGCTTTTGTAACAATTACTGTTTCTTTATCCATTAATTCTACGTATTGATCTGTTACTTGAAGCATTGCCATAGCATCGCTCGCTACAACGTTAAATCCTTCGCCAACACCTACAAGAAGCGGGCTTTTATTTTTAGCTACGTAGATTGTGTTTTTATCTTCGTTATCAACAAGAGCTAGTGCATAAGAACCGTGAAGCAAGCTTACTGTCTTACGGAACGCTTCTTCTACATCTAAGCCTTCTGCTGCGATTTTTTCAATTAACTGAACGATTACTTCTGTATCTGTTTCGCTTTTGAACGTTACATCTTGTAAATATTCACGTTTCAAAATAGCGTAGTTTTCAATTACACCGTTATGCACAAGTGTGAAGCGTCCAGATGTACTTTGATGCGGGTGAGCATTTTCTTGGCTTGGTACACCATGAGTTGCCCAACGCGTATGACCGATACCTGCTGGTGCTACAATACTGTTATCTACTGCTTGACGCAATTCTGCAATACGGCCTTTTTCTTTGAATACGTGTACGCCTTCATTGTTAACAACTGCAATACCTGCTGAGTCATAGCCACGATATTCTAACTTTTCAAGACCACGTAATAAAATTTCTTTCGAATCTTCTGTTCCAATATATCCTACAATTCCGCACATAGATAAAATCCTCCTTCATGTATGAAAAGAGAGACTCTTTTCATCATCAATGATTATCATCTCAATGTTTTTGTCCAATAAGTCACCTCATTGTTTTTCACATCAAGTTTTCGGCCGTGATAATCAACAACCGGGAGGCATCCGCCGATACTTCGATAAACCTCCTCCTCGTCAACTAAGTCGTTTCCGTCCCTTTACTTAGTTCAGGCGCTTTGTATTCACTTTTAAAATAGATTGTTCACTCCTTTACATAAATTAAGAGACGAACAGATTTAATATTACAATAAGAAGTGAGAAAACGTCAATTATCTTCTTTATTATCTGTAAAAACAGCCTTTGGCATCAGATAATTTCCAAGAATTTTTCTCAACAATATAAAAATATGCATAAGCAGCTTGAAACGTCACCGCTTATGCATATAATTAATGAATTACTCTAAGCCCATTTCTTCTTTTACTACTTCTACGATACGCGTTACATAAGTCTCACATTCTTCTTGTGTTTGTGCTTCAACCATAACACGTACTAACGGCTCTGTTCCTGAAGGACGTACAAGTACTCGACCATTACCGTTCATTTCTTTTTCCACTTCTTCAATAACCACTTTTACCTTCTCATTATCTGTAACATGATGCTTATCCGTTACTTTTACATTTACAAGAAGCTGAGGATATTTCTTCATTTCAGCTGCTAATTCTGATAAAGGCTTTTTCGTTGCTTGCATAATGTTTACAAGCTGAATAGCTGAAAGCATACCGTCACCTGTTGTGTTGTAATCTAAGAAAATAATATGACCTGACTGTTCTCCACCTAGGTTATATTGATTAGCTTTCATTTCTTCTACTACATAACGGTCGCCTACACCAGTTTGTGCACTTTCAATCCCGCTAGCTTCTAGTGCTTTATAGAAGCCTAAGTTACTCATAACGGTAGAAACAAGCGTGTTTTTCTTTAAACGTCCTTGTTCATACAAGTATTTTGCACAAATGAACATGATTTGATCACCGTCTACAATCTCGCCTTTTTCATCGATTGCGATTAAACGATCTCCGTCTCCATCAAATGCTAACCCAACATCCGCTCCTTTTTCTTTTAAGAAGGCACTTAATGCTTCCGGATGTGTAGATCCTACACCGTCATTGATGTTTAATCCGTTTGGTGATGCCCCCATTGTAGAGATATCCGCATCTAAATCTGCAAATAAATGTGCTGCTAAAGATGACGTTGCCCCGTGCGCACAGTCTAATGCAACATGAATACCTGAGAAGTCTTCATCAACCGTTTGTTTTAAGTATTGAAGATATTTTTGTCCACCTTCGAAGTAGTCATTTACCTGACCTAAATCTCCTCCAACAGGTCTTGGTAATTGATCTGTTTCACTATCCATTAACGCTTCAATTTCATTCTCTTGTGCATCTGACAGTTTAAATCCATCTGGACCAAAGAATTTAATTCCGTTATCCTGAACCGGGTTATGTGAAGCAGAGATCATGACTCCTGCTTGTGCGCCAAGTGCTTTTGTTAAATACGCTACCCCTGGAGTTGAAATAACGCCTAATCGCATAACTTCTGCACCAATTGAAAGCAAGCCTGCAACAAGCGCTCCTTCTAACATATGACCAGAAACGCGTGTATCGCGTCCGATTAATACTTTTGGTCGCTCTGCATCTTTTGTTAGAACGTAACCACCTAAGCGTCCAATTTTAAAAGCAAGCTCAGGAGTTAATTCACTATTGGCAACTCCTCGTACTCCGTCTGTTCCAAAATACTTACCCATTAATTTTCTCTCCTTCATGTCAAAACATTTAGTTTCCTGATGTATTATCTGTCTGTCCATCTACGGGTGTAGAATTTTCATCACTTTGATTACTACTGTCGTCACCAGTTTCTGTACTATCTGTTGGTGTATCTGTATTGTCTTCAGGTGTGTCAGTCTCTTCGTTTGGTTTATCAGTTGAATCACCTGAATTTCCCGTCTCAGGATTTGTTCCTGATCCAGTTCCCGTGTCTGGCTTTGTTTCTTTATCGCTCGTGCTTCCACTTGTTTCTTTATCTGTTTGCTCATCATTTGTCCCTGATTGTTTTTTCGCTGTTACACGAACTTTTGCCTGTTTAGTCGATAGGGTTGATGTAACAGAGTCGGGACTATTTATTATAATAGGAACCGTGTGCTCCCCTGCAGATAAATTCCCTACATTCGCTGACAAGCTAATGCCGCCTTTCGTCAACTTATCTAAATCAGGTTTTGGTCCTTTTACATCTGCATCTACTGAAGTAGGAGAAAGCAGTTCATACGTGTACTTTGAGGATTGACCAGTTAAAGAAACCGGTAAATTCTTAAATGACTTAGTCTCAGCTGCACTTGCGTCCGCTTCTTCTGCGTCTTTCTCATCACCTTGTTCGTCTACTTCCACATGAACGGTAATTTGTTTAGGACTTACACTATCTATTCCGTCTGGGACAGGGACGTTCACCTTAATATCTTTAGATTTTGTAATACCGGTAACATCGACTGGAATATTATCAATTTTATTGATTTTTTCTAAAGAATCAGATGGACCGATAATTTTCACTGCATCTGTTTTAGGCTCTAGCTTCGTAATGTTGACACCGTCACCTGGCGTGCCTTCTTGAATCACATCGATCGGCACTTTTTTACTAATATTTTTCACTGGGATCGTTACATTGACCGTTTCTGGTTGAACTGTTACATTCAATTTATTTAAATTCTTATCTAGTGCGACAACAGTTGCTTGTTTCGTCACTGTTTTTGAAGCATTATCTAGATCAATAATGGCTTTCACATAAGCAACTTGATCTAATTGACTTGATGCGCCCGTTACCGTGACAGCTCTTGGACTAACGGTTGCTTCCCCTGCTTCATATCCATTCTTGACTTTGTTTTTATCATAACTTGCCTCTACTGAAAACTGTTTTGAATCGCGTTCTTCAATTGTTACGTTTACAATATCAGGCTTAACCACTACGTTTAAATTATCAGAGATATTTCGATACTGAACCTTGACTCTATGCTGGCCTAAGCTTAAATTATCAAGGTCAATATAAGCTTGATAATCTTTTTGTAGCTTTGTTTGAGCCAAAATATTTTTAGGACCTTCCAGTGTCATAATAACCGTATCCGGAACACCTCTTACAATTCTGTTCTTCTCATTGTAGGATACTTGAACCGGAACATCTGTTAATGTTTCTACTCCAGTGTTGGCAGAACTGCTTCGGTTCAGAATCTTATTTGATGAACTGGCACCATCATCTAAATTAACAGATAAATATAACATGAAAGCTAACAGCAACGCGATAATTTTCATAACCCACGATCGATTCATCAATTTATCCATTCTTCTTCGACCTCCATTGCCAACGAGTGGAAGAAGTTGCTTTAGAAGTTGTGACTAATTCTTTTTCTAGCATTTCTCTCAATGTATCAATTGTCAATTCACGATACAATTCACCATTTTTGGTAACGGAAATGCCTCCAGTTTCTTCAGATACAATGACAGTCACACTATCTGTTACTTCACTTATTCCTACAGCAGCACGATGGCGAGTACCTAATTCTTTTGAAATAAAAGGACTTTCAGATAAAGGTAAGTAACATGCTGCAGCGGCTACTTGATTCCGCTGTAAAATAACCGCTCCATCATGAAGGGGTGTATTCGGTATAAATAAGTTGATTAATAATTCAGAAGAAACATTAGAGTTGAGCGGTATACCGGTTTCAATATAATCACCCATACCCGTCTCTCTTTCGATTGAGATCAATGCACCTATGCGTCTTTTAGCCATATAATGCGTTGCTTTTATAATAGCCTCAATCGTAACGGTACGTTCATCTTCTTCAGGCAAATTACTGCGTGAAAACAAACGTCCTCTCCCAAGCTGTTCAAGCGCTCGGCGCAGCTCTGGCTGGAAGATAATAATGATAGCTAAAAACCCATACGTTAACGCTTGGTCCATTAACCATTGCAGCGTATTTAGTCCAAGGAAGTTACTTATAAAGCGGACAACTAAAATCACCGTGATTCCTTTTAAAAGCTGTACTGCTTTTGTACCTCTTATGACCATAATTAATTTATATATGACGAACCATACCAGGAGAACATCAACAATTTTTCCTAAATATGAGAGGATTGGCAGGTCTCCAATAGGCATCTTCTCACTTCCTCTATATATGTAATAAAGATAACATAACCGTTTTATTATACCATAAAACAAAATTACACTGTAAATTACATCTTATTTTTAAATCCTTGTTCCTATATACAATGTAGCCTTCTTTTTATAAATAAAACCGCCCACTGCTCCTCTCTAACAAGATAAGCGGACGGTTTTATGTTTCAACTATTAAAAGTCAACAGCTTGTTTGGCATGAGTTTTGACGTTATACCATACCCAGTCAAAAATCTTGTCTAACTCTTCAATATTGCCTGTCACTTCTCCTGCAGAAGCTAGGTACTTATCACCATGTATAACAGTAACGTTTCCATCTACTTTTCCTTCAATTTTAATATCGCCATTTCTCACAGTAATATCACCTTTGACGGTCTCACCTTTTGGTACAACGACTGTTTTATCGTGAATGACCAGGTTCGGCTGCTTTGAAACAGAAAAGTCTTCATCCGTTTCCCAAGCTGAAAACACCGTGCCGGACATTAACAGCACAAATACAGCAGCTGCACTAAGAATCGGATGGTTTGTAAACCATCTATTCATTCGAATTCGATTCTTCTCACGTGGTAAACCGGCCATAACACCTGCAGTAAAGTTCATAGGTAATTCTATATGAGAAGTGCTTTGCACAAATGCAATGGTTCTCTTTAACTGATGCATATGCTGCTGACAACCTTTGCATTGATGCAAATGCTCTTTTAATAACAGTTCATTTTCTTTTGTAATATCTCCATCTAAATGCTCATGAATGAGGTTTACATACATTTTTGGACATTTCATTCTTAGTTCACTCCTTACAAGTGGCGAAGTCGATTTCTTAAAGCTTCACGTCCTCTGTGAATTCTAGTCTTTACCGTACCAAGAGGCAGGTCTAAAATATCGCTGATTTCTTTTAACGACAGCTCATCTATATATTTTAGGACAATGACAGTTCGATATTTCTCAGGTAGCTTTAATATTTCCGACTGAATGAATTCTTGCAATTCTACTTGCTCTAGCTCTTCCTCTGGTAAGGCCTGATCGGCAGCTATTTGAGAGTACATATTTAACCCGTCGGTCCCGGCTACTTCTGCATCTAAATAATAGTCTGGCTTTTTTTTACGAATTCGATCAATACAAAGATTTGTAGCAATTCGATATAACCAGGTGGAAAACTTTTTACTTGTGTCATAACTATGAATATTTACATAGGCTCGAATAAACGCTTCTTGTGCAGCGTCTTGCGCTTCTTCCCGGTTTCCCAGCATTCGATAACATAGATGAAAAAGTTTATCCTTGTGATATTCTACTATGTCAGCAAACGCATCTTGGTCACCTTTTTTTACTTTTTTTATTTTTCTTTTTAATAATAAATCCATGTAACGGTTACCTCCGCCCATTGCGGGATAGTATATATACGTGTACTTTATCATAAAGTTTCACTTATGCTTAATTATTTTAACAAAAATTTGTCAAATACGTTTAAAAAGATCGTACGTAGGTTATGTAATTAGTATAGATGAAAAGAAGAGGAGTGGAAAGCTTGACTCATACAAAAGAAAACCTTTTGAATCAAATTGAAGAATGTAGAAATAACATGGTCACTCTCGCAGCAGAAAATCCTTTATCATCACTAACAGTGGTGAGAGTAAGCTCAGAGCTAGATGGTTTATTAAATGAATATGAAAAGTTTTTCTCCATATAAAGAAGCTCTCGAATCCGAACTAAGAGCTTCTTTTTTTATCTTTACATATATTTCATGTACCTTTTTGTAGGTACTAATGTTTTATACTAATTTTTCTCCTAAAAGTGAGCCCATTAATGCAACAGCTACGGTAGCTGTTTTATTCCGTTCATCTAAAATAGGATTAACTTCCACAAACTCGGCAGAAGTGATTAGCTGAGATTCTGCCAACATCTCCATAGCTAAATGACTTTCTCTGTAGCTTATTCCACCGATAACTGGCGTTCCTACTCCAGGTGCATCATGTGGATCCAGTCCATCTAAATCGAGTGATAGATGAACGCCATCTGTTTTATCACGCAAATATAAAATTATTTCTTCCATTACTTTTGTCATACCCATTCGATCTATCTCATGCATCGTATACACTTTAATCCCTTTTTCCTTTATTAGCTCTTTTTCCCCTTCATCTAAAGAACGTGCTCCAATAATCACAATATTTTCAGGCTTGACTTTAGGGGTATAACCACCAATTCGAGTCAATGCTTCGTCTCCTATACCTATACTTGCTGCCAATGGCATACCGTGAATATTTCCTGAAGGAGACGTATCTGCTGTATTTAAATCTCCGTGTGCATCATACCAAATCACGCCCAAATTTTTATAATGACGACTTACTCCTGCTAGTGTTCCGATAGCGATGCTGTGATCTCCCCCTAGCACTAAAGGAAATCTTTTATTTGTAATAACATCACTTACGGTCTGAGCAAGTCTCTCGCTAGCATCCGCTACAGCTTTTAAATTCTTTAAATTTGTATTTTCATCACTATGTACTCGTTCAGCTAAGGCAATTTCAATATTCCCTTTATCTTCTACACTATATCCAATATTCTCAATGCGTTCAATAACACCTGCATATCGTATCGCACTTGGTCCCATATCGACCCCTCGGCGAGTTTGACCTAAATCCATTGGTACTCCAATAATTGAAAGCTTATTCATAATATGTCCCCCCATCACAAATGTTGCTACCCTCTTATTGTAACGGCTAAATGAGCGATGGCTCAACTCGACACTTTTTTGAATATATATACAATTCTATTTTTGTAGAAACAGCACAAAAAAACCTTTAAACAAATTGCTTAAAGGTTGTACGTTTAGATGTATGGTGGAGCCTAGCGGGATCGAACCGCTGACCTCCTGCGTGCAAGGCAGGCGCTCTCCCAGCTGAGCTAAGGCCCCAATATGTTTTTTTTATATAGAAATGGAGCGGAAGACGAGGTTCGAACTCGCGACCCCCACCTTGGCAAGGTGGTGTTCTACCACTGAACTACTTCCGCTTATTAAAATGAGCCATGAAGGACTCGAACCTTCGACCCTCTGATTAAAAGTCAGATGCTCTACCAACTGAGCTAATGGCTCTCTATGGCTGGGCTAGCTGGATTCGAACCAACGCATGACGGAATCAAAATCCGT
>NZ_JAMBOQ010000015.1 GCF_023715685.1 Priestia aryabhattai | reverse complement strand
CTTTATATGAATATTGCTTATTGATGTAGAAATCTACAGCTTTTAACTTTGTTTCAAGTGTGTGTTTTGACATAAAAAACTGCACCTCCAATTATTAGTTTTTGTCTAACAATTGGGGTGCAGTTCACTGAACAATAGTTTTTTCTGTTTACACATGATTTTATACAGAGTGATGATTTACATCATCTTGAGTAGTTTGCTCAAATTGTTAAATGTTATCCGCATAGATAATTCACCTAAAAACATGTCAATGAATAGAATGTAATTTGTATTCTTAGAATTATCCGTTTTTCTGAGAAAACACCTTCTTCAGAGTGTCTATCCAACGATAAAAAAACATTGGCTAAGCCTTAGCCAATGTTTTTTTATCGTTGGGTCCTTTATTTTATCTATTATGCCAAATGTCCATTTTTTATGAATGCCGATAAATCACATTATATTAACTTGAGAGAAATAGAATATGCAGTAAGAGAATCGTTCGTAAGACAAACGATTCTCTTAGATTTTTAAAAAGGTTTCTCTCGAAATTCTCCCCATTTAAGAAACATGGTTAAGGTACAACATTCTGAACCTTGAGCCTGAGCATGCATAGTTAATAAAATTCCATCTGGGTTGTACTTAACTGTCACAGGTGTACTTATTCCTATCGATTTAATTAAACTGTCAACTTTCATTTGGTTTCCAGCCTGTGCTGCTTTCATCAAATTATGAGAAAAACTTGGATCAGCAAACATTTTAAGTAAAGTACTGGATTCCAGAGCAAGTTTTTGAAAGGCACTTACCGAATGACCGAAAATAGCAGTATCAACTGAAGGATATTGCTGTTGTTGCGGTTGACGATTCATTTGGGATTGAAAATATGGATAGTAATATTGGTGATAATACATAAAACACCTTCTTATTTTACATAGTTAGTTATTTTTATGTATTCTTCTGATTGTCGGTGATTCGGCACCTATTTGATATCCATAATTCTGATTATGTTAACTAAACCTGTATAGAATATACAGCTTAAAAACAGAAAAAACCTACCTTTTCCCAGTCAAAAGAGGTAGGTTTTTTCTGTTGCAGAATTTAGTTGTATGTGTCAATGTTTGGCGACATCTTGTGTAGTTTGCTCAAAAAATAAAATTTTATTCCCAATAGGCAAGTTACCTAAAGGGAAATAAAGGAATATGATGTAGTTCGAATAATTTTCGTCTCAAACTTAGAATCCTTTTAACTTTATTTTTCACCTTCATAATTTACAAAGTCAAAAAAAGAAATGGCTTTATCGAAGTGGCATTCCTAGTGCCTTCTCTAATAATATTCAAAACCTTTTCAGATAATTAACCCCAATAAAATCCATTATTTTAAATAAACATATATATGATATACATCTAAAAAAACAGAAAAACTTCCAGGCGGCAGGGAGTTTTTCTGTTTTTTAACAACTGCAAATCCGTTAGGGAGGGTAACTGATCTACTGGGATTCAATGGGATGGTTCATTCATTCTATGTAAAGTAATCTAAAGGGTTTATATATATCTACAAAAATCCTGTTATTTCTATCAGTGCAGAGTATGGGCGAGCATTTTCACTTTTTATACATATCTTAAAAGTATTAAGCATATAGGGGGTGGAAATATGGGCTTTTTTGGAGGTTACGGCGGCTGTGGTTACGGCGGCTGTGGTTATGGCGGCGGTTACGGCTATGGCGGAGGCGGCTGTGGGGGTGGCTTTGCCTTAATCATTGTACTATTCATTTTATTAATCATTATTGGCGCTTCTTGTTTTGGCGGAGGCTTTGGTGGTGGTTGCTAATAATTAAACATCATTTTTATTTTAATTATTATTTAGCTTTATTTCCTATTTTAAAAAGTTAGCTTCATGCTAGCTTTTTTTATTTGTCCTTACTGTATATATAGCAATTACAGATAACGTACATTATGTTAACTAAGGTTGTATATCATAGTCATCTTAAAAAACAGAAAACCAACCTCTGAGTCCTAAAGGTTGATTTTCTGCTCTTGAAGAAGAGATTCGTGTTTGATTATTGGATGCCTCACGGCGTCTTGAGTAGTCTACTTAAATTAAGTTAATTTGGGTTTTTTACTCGTCTTCCATTTCCTCTTCTAAATTAAATTCTTTTAGTTTGTTTTTTCCACCCTTGCTGGCGACCTGACCTTCCTGGTTTGCGTTTTGTCCACCCTTTTTAGCAATTTGCCCGCCTTGATTTGCGTTTTGCCCAGCATTTCCACTAATTTGTCCGCCTGTTTCTGCATTTTCTCTAACTCCAGCATTCCCACCTTGATTTGCTAGATTATTGTGAATGTTAATGTTAAAACAAATCTTCTCAGGTTCTTTATTCTTTTTATGATCATTGTTATTTCTGTATTGAGGATATGATTCATCTACATAATAGCTATCATCTTCAGAGTTATAATCTAAATAATACTTTTTTATTGTAATCACTCACCTTTTTATTTTTTCTATATTAATATACTCATTAATTGAAAAAGTGTTTGTATGCTTGTCCTATGAGATTAGAATTAAAATAGCCCAAATGATACGTGTATAACAGAGTATTGGAAAAAGAGAGACCGAAAGGTCTTTAATCATGAAAATACGCTAGACAGGATGAAACTTGCAAGAAAGCAAGGATATCGTTGTGCATTGTATAAACACACTATATGTTTAAAGAGAGAATCGATATGAACTTATATCTAAAAACGAGCCTGACTTTAGGTATTTAAACTAAATAAAATTCACACATTACCGATTATGTTTGTCCACACGTTTTTACGTCTTTTTGCATTCTATAGTATTAAAGGTGGTGAAAAGAATGAATATAGAAGATATTATTTCGATTGGAGCAAATTGTATAGTGAAAATTGGAAACAGATTCTTTCTTCTAGTAGAAATTGAAGTGGAATTTGGAAATGTAGCAATAGAGGAATTTGTTTTTATTCGAATATCTGAGCAAGAGGCTAGAATATTGTTAGCAGGAGGTATTCAACGTTGTACTATTGTTAATTCTCTTCCTAGGTCTTGTGATGATTTAGAAGTAGAATTTATTTGTGTTTTAATCGCAGGTGGGGAAGCATTTGTGGTTTTTGATGTGGAAAACGATGTTGATAAAGCTGTACTTGTTCCAATTTCATTGAGAGAAGCTGAGCGTTTAATCCGTAGAGGTGCAAGACGATGTACAGTTATTAATAGATAAGAGTAAGCCTCTTGGGAGCTAAAGGGGTTTCATTTTGTGTGAATTCTTGTAGGAATGATTATTTAAATACGAATATCCTCCAGACTACTTGACTGGAGGATATTTTTGTAGAATTCTAGATGTATTAACTACCTATAACTGTGATTATGGTGCGACAAGAAGTCGCTTTTATATAGTGTGACTTATAGAGTACTAGTTTAGACACAAAAACTATCCCTGTACAAAACTGCGGGTGTAGTAATGGGATTGTGGGTTGCATGCGGAAATGGGGAAAAAGAGAGTCAGTGCACGGCCCTGAACACCGCTAGGGGAAGACGAGTATGGTGAACGAAAGTAAATTTTATAAGCTCCGTAACAGTTAGCTCAAGGTCGTACACGGATTTGCTTGGGTATTGACAAGAGGAAAAGTAGATTCATAATGCTACTGTGACGCGTTCCTTATCCTGCCTGGAGTAAAGAACCCACCTAACCTGGTTGTATCTATAAGATGAGAAACTTGGTAAGCCCTTTGTCATCTGTGTAAACAATAGAGGGATCGCAAGATCAAACGATGTGACAGAAGGTAAAGGATACGACAGCAAATAGACCTGCAATGAGAGGCTTGAGACGTATGAGTTGAAAGGCTCACGTATGGTTCCGAGGGGCAGCGATGCCCTTCGCTTACCCGACTTAATTGACTTTGTATAGCATATATAATCTAAAGGGATAGGCTTTTCTTTCCCTATTGCATCAAGGATTTTGAGTAGCTGTCTCGCAGCGTCTTTTTTAGTTTGCTCAATATATAGATTAGTTTTTTTATTTTTTTACAATATTATGAGTTTTGTCTACGCTAATTGCATAGTAAGTAATTATATAAAAAAGGATACTATCCTTTTTTATAACTTATCCCCCTTTTCGGCAATTACTTTTTCGTTTATGATTTTTTATTTAGACCCATTGGATGTATTATTTTTGAATGAATCATCTGTTGATATATTAGAGATATATCACCATATGGACCATGATTTGATGAAGTATCAAGATCTGAATCACGATTTGATGAAGTATCAAGATCTGAATCACGATTTGATGAAGTATCAAGATCCGAATCACAATTTGATGAAGTATCAAGATCTGAATCACGATTTGATGAAGTATCAGGATCTGAATCACAATTTGATGAAGTATCAAGATCTGAATCACGATTTGATGAAGTATCAGGATCTGAATCACAATTTGATGAAGTATCGAGATCTAGGTTACCTTTTTCTTTTCTAACTATCCTTTTGTCAATTTGGCATCCTATTTCATGATAAGTTGGAACAGAATAGAAACGATAATCGAAATAATTAGGGTGAGTATAATACATGTCTCCAGGATTTGAATTTCTGTATTTATGATCAGGTGATTGATATAGATATATCAGTGGACAATATGGAATATAAACATAATAGTTCATTTATTCACAACCTTTCATTTTTCATTCATCAGCATATGACCGGGTTGCTTGGTCTGTGTTACTAAAAAATTCATATAAACAAATTATAAGAAGGGGAAGTCTTTCAGGTTATATTATTTACCTCTACAACTAGCATTCCTGTTTGAAATTACTTGGTGTCTTGAAATAAAAGAGTCCCCTTAATATGAGGCAGAAGGTCATTGCCATGACTTCAGTTCATTATTCAAGGAGAACTCTTATGAATTGTACCCAAAAAGTTAAATCAAGTTACACCCCATACACTAATTATAGGAGTGGATATTGCTAAATTTAAGCATGTTGCTCGTGCGCAAGATGGTCGAGGAAAGGTTTTAGGAAAATCTCTTACCTCCACGAATACAAAAGAAGGGTTTGATACTTGCTTTGTCTGGATGGAGGAGGTGCAACACAAACATGAGAAAGCTGATGTTTGTGTTGGTATTACTGATTAAATCTAGCCTATACACTAAAGGAGAGACTTGTCTCCTTGGGAGGCGCTAATCCTCTACACGTTAAGCGAAGTAAAGAGCTCAATGAAAACTCTCCAACGAAAAATGATATTAAGGATGCTAGAGTTATCGCTCAACTGATAAAAGGTGATTGATTTTCTTATCCTCGTTTACCAATAGATCAAAACGTGGAAGTGGAGGCAGGAATCAAATTGTAGGTGATTTACAAGCTCTACAAGGACGGAGGCATAATTTGGTTGGATAAGTATTTTCCAGAGTTTTTAACCGTTTTTAAGAACCGGAATGGAGAGAAGGACTTGGCTACACTAGAGTATATTCCTCTCCTAGTTCAACTTAATCGAAAGACATCCGAAAGGGTAGCAGAGATATGGTCCACTCATGGAAGTGTTCAGTGACCAGGTTTCAAACGCATACAGCGACTTCAAGAAGCCGCTGTATGTTCAATAGGATTAACCGTTGGACTACAGATGGTACAACGAGAAATAGCCATAAATATTAAACGATATAAGATGCTGACAGAAGAAATATGTGCACTAGAAGAAGGCTTAGAAAAACCCGTTCTCACCCTTTCGGGTATTGCTGAAATACTGATTGTAACTGGTGTTGAGATGGTAATTGTTATTGAACTTTATTCTGAGTTAGGTGATATTAAAAAATTTGATAATGCACACCAAATTTTAAAATACGCGGGATTAAATCTGCGAGAATCTAGCCCAGGAAAGTATAAAGACAAACACGAATTATCAAACAGGGGAGGGCTAAATTGTGGACTTTGCTTTTTCGAACTGTTATGTCTCTTATTCGACATAATCGAGCCTTTAAAGGCTCTGCATCGGTACTATACAACTTGAAAACAGAAAAAGACTATCTTTTCCCAGTGAAAAGGGATAGTCTTTTTCTGCTCTATTGCAAGGATTTTCATAGATGCCTAAAATATTGAACAATATTCATTTAACTTTTTAATCGAAACTTTTAGAATTAGATCCCAAGTTTAATAAGCTCAATATAATAGTGATTATCCCAAGTATTATACTCGACCAAATTTCTTCGTTTGTTAATGAATAAATAAACGGAAAAATTACAAACCAGACACCAGTAAGCACTGAAACCCAGTTCTGCCATGAAGTCCAACCAGGTTTGTTACAGACCCACAATGATACGATAATCTGAATGATTCCAAAGATTATACTTGACCACAAAGCTCCTGATTGATCTGAAAAACCAACAACCCAAGGTGCGAGAATAAACCAGGCACCAATTAATGCAATTAAAATACTCCTTGTTTCCACAACTATACCTCCCTAACGTTAATGAAGTACTTAAAGATTTCATTATTGAATTATATGCTTAGAGATTATTAAGGTTAATTAAATCAATTAAAATGAGATTATATGATTGTTTATAAAAAAGGGAAAAAACAATCCAAGTGGGAGGAAAGGTTTTTCTCTAAAAATGAGAAGACTTATAACTGTTGATCAAACTGTATAATTCTTACTTTGTTTTATGACTACCTATAAATTACATTATAGTGCGGCAAGAAGTCGCTTTTATATAGTGTGGCTCACGCCCCTGGTTTAGACGCAAAAACTATCTCCATCCAAAACTGCGGACCTGGTAACGGGTTCGTGGGTTGCATGTGGAAATGCGGAAACGGAGAGTCAGTGAATGACTCAGAACACTGCTAGGGGAAGATGAGTATGGTGAACATAAGTGAAGGTTTGTAAACTTCGTAAATTTTAGCTCAGGATAGTGCACAGGCTTGCCTGGGTATTGGCAAGAGGAAAAGTAGACTCATAATGCTACTGTGACGCGTCCCTTTTGGGAGTTCAAAATATATCTAACCCCTTTTATTGCCGCCCATTCGCCTGAAAAACTTCAGTATTCGAACCGAAGTTTTTCAGGCAGTTGGATGCCTACGATTAGGTCATCTTTTATAATCGCAGAAAGTACATGCACCAATAATGATTAATAAAATAAATAGTAGTGCGATGGTAAATGCTATATCCATAAACGAGAGCTATATATCCGGTAGATATAGCAGGTGAGAAAGGAACATTCTTTCCAGAAGTAAATGATGTGTCTACGTTATTATACATTTTCACACCTTCCCTTCATGTGTAAAGATCGGTGATTATCTTCATAAGGCTTTGATAAAGTGTTAATATGTTGTTAGATCCTTAGGTGAGGTTTATTTGCGGCCTAAATTGCGATCCGTTAACTACAGGTAATTCTGTTTTAGGGTAATTAAAAATGTATAGTGCATAGAGCATAAAAACAGAAAAAACTACCGAGATGATAAGTAGTTTTTTCTTAAGAACTAAATTAGAAAGTAAAGAGGACTATTAATTTAAAAATTAATAATCAGATTCTTCTTCATAATAATATTTTTTATGACAACCACAATCTTTCTTCTTGTGATGATGTTTTTTATGGCAACTGCAATCTTTCTTCTTGTGATCGTCTTTCTTGTCATCGCAACAGCAGTTAACTTTCACATAAACTTTACAACCGTCATGTGATTTTTTCTTTTTCTTCTGAGGATAAGACTCGTCTACATAATATTTATCATCTTTATCATTATAATGAAAATAATATTTTTCTATGTTAATCACCCCCATTCTTCATCTCTATATATTTTATTCATTTGTTAGTAGAGTGTTTGTATGCTTGTCCTTTGATAGGAAAATCTTTTTAATAAAAAAAGCTTTTGAATTATCAAATCCAAAAGCCTTTTTCTGATAAATTACCTTAAGGTAACTAGGTGCATATAACGTATACATACTAATACAGTGAGTTTATATAAAAAAGAGAAGTCTCATTCAACTAAGGAAAATACCTTCTCTTTTCGAAATCTTTAATTTTCCTAAAATGGCCCTTTAATTTCTGTTGCAGTAAAAGTAATTGGACCAGCAAGGAAGAGGCCTGAACCAGTACGTTGTGTTGCAACTAAAGTATAGGTTACATTTTCTTGAGTAGTTCTAAAGCTATCATCAACGTATTGAACTACGACTTCAGTAAAGTCATCATTCACGAATTCAGCCTTATCAATCTCAATTACTTTCCGATAGATAAGGTTACCTGGCGATGGGATACCTCTATAAATATTGGCTACTAAATCTTGGACTGCAGGACTATCATTGTTTATATGGAAGAGTCCATTTAATGATACAACGTTACCTGCCTTTACTTCATTTAGTGTAACGGCTGCGACAGTTTGAGGAAGTGCTAGACCACCTGGTCCAGGGGGAAGATTAGAAATAGGAGATGCATTTTGATAAGCAAATTCAACTAATTTCCCTTTATCTTTATTTTTATCTTTATCTTTATCTTCTTTATGATCATGGTCACAGTAACAGTCATGTGATTCTTTATCTTTATCTTCTTTATGATCATGATCACAGTACCAGTTATATGATTCTTTATCTTCTTTATGATCATGATCACAGTACCAGTTATATGATTCTTTATCTTCTTTATGATCATAATCATAGCAACAGTCATGTGATTCTTTTTTCTTTTTCTTTTTCTGCGGATAAGAATTGTCTACATAATAATTACCATCTTCATCGTTATAGTGACACTTATATTTTTTTATCTTAATCACCCTTTCTTTATATTTCTATATATGGTATTCACTAATAGAAAGTATGCTTGTATGCTTGTCCTATGATATGAGACTTATTTTAAAAAAAGATAAAACAAGAACAGCTTATGACGTTTTAATAATAAACAATAAATATATTTTGAAATTGTATATCGTTATACAAAGTTAGTTCACATAAACCCAATTTTAGTTACTTATGAAAATAACCAAATTAAAATCCTAAAAAAACAGAAGGACTTATTACATGTAAAGATCATTTGTCTTGTATAGAAAAGTATTATGGGACAAGCACATATTTTTTTGAAAATCAGCAGTAGTACAAGCAATCGCCTTTTTACTTTCATCTAATATAGAGAAGAAAAGAGGTGATTAACATGAGTGATTTTAGTAAAACTAATTATACTAGGACTGGTAATGTATCTATCCCTCAACCTCCTGATGTCGTAACTATCCTTTGGCAGCGAAATCCCTTAGATATACGAGCTCCGCGTACAATTGTAGAAGCAACTGTTATTGGAAACGCTAGACCATGTCGACGTTTATTACAAACAGGTGACGTTTATAGAATTGCAGTAGAATGTTTACTTGATAATGGATTTGAACAGGTATTTAGTGAAAGACTAGGTGTATTTGGTGTTTCTGTATTTGTTCGTGAATGTTAATAAATCATCTTTAATGTTTATTAACATAATATAATAACATACGGGCAAATTAAAACACCTTCTCTAAAATAAAGAATAAGAAGTATTAGCTACATTTCACTAATACTTCTTATTCTTTTTTACTTATCTCTTTATTGTAATAAATTAGAAAACTCGTCCAAACACTTATAAATATCTTACATGCTATAAAATATGCCTATGTAAAAATTCCAATCTCTTTGGTGAAAGGTCTAAAATTCACTTTACCGGAAGAAAAAACTGCTGGAAACCAGGGAGTTTTTCTGTTTTCAGGCTGTGTACGATATGAAAAGTTAGTTAATATAATGTGAACTATAGGAAAAATATACAAAGGCAGCGTCCAACTAATTGGACGCTGTCTTTGTGTAAAGAAGTCTTTTCAAATCTTTAAACAACTATTTTTATATTACTAGAAATCGATATAGAAAAACTATAACTTTGTTATGACATCTAACATAAATAATTGAATATTATTTTCTTATACAAAATAAAAAAGGATATTTCTTCTATGCCCTGTTCCCACGTATCAGCCCCACCTACACTAAATACTATGACAGCCACTCATACCGTCCAACCTATCCTTAATTACGACTCTATCTTAAGCATTTAGTTGATGAATGTAAAAATGACTTTTCATCAAAAAGGAAAGAAATAATTTTTATACATAATGTAAGTGAGATACATACTTTATAACTACAATTTGTATTCAGTATGTCAGCAGGAGTTCATCTATAAGGTGTTGAATCTGTATACAAACTAAAAATGGGGTGAGAAATAATGGGAAGACTGGATAAATACGCCCGTCAATCCAAGCGAAAAGAACCTAGTAGAGTACTACCAATTCGATTACCAGAAAGTATCTATACTCAATTTCAACAACGATGTGAAGAGCTTGGATTATCTATGTCGGAAGCAGGTTATCTTCTAATTAAAGAGGAAATAGAGGATGCTCTATACAACACGTATACAAATGAAGTGGTTGCGATCACAGAACCACTACAGGTACCTATACAAAAAGGAGATTATTCAACTACAAAAGTAATTACGCGTAAACCTTTCGTACCTTCAACACGTTGGATCTCCACACCTTACGAAGTAGAGAACGAATTACCCTGTCCATTATGTCATCAATGGTATAGTAAAGCTAATTTTTCCCGCCATGCGAAACAACATCACTTTACCACCAGAGAAATGTTAGAATCTAATGAAGAGATTGTTCATCAAATGATTCAAAGTCGAAAGAGTAATTTAAAAGAATAATACTCCAACACTTATCATCGTAACATGTATAATTTTTAAGAGATTATATATGTTACTCATTAAATTAAAGTGATACTTAAAAATATTTTATGTATATAGGTAAATGGTGAAACTACCTTATTTATTTTTATGTTTTATCATTTACTCTTAGTGACGACAAATATAACCTTTGACTACAAACTAAGAAATACTTAACATACTTTTAATGAAAACACGTTAAATATTTCCCCTATAAATAAAATAAAATTAATTAGTGTTTAATATATAAAGTTAATCTTTTTATTCTTTTTCGTAAATAGATAATGGAGTTAGTATAGTTTCATGGACACCATTTAATTAAATCCTTACAATTATTTTTTGAGAGGATGTGTCCGAATTGGAACGTAAACCTACAGGGCCAAAAGTATAATGATGAGTTTACGAAAACCATTGTGGATTTATATCATGCGGGAAACTCAGTTAAAGAATTAAGCAGCGAATATGGCGTATCAGAAGTAACGATTTATAAATGGGTGAAAGAATTCACGCCCATCAGTTCAGATAAAGGTTCTGTGAAACCAAAGGAGTTAGCTGAGATTCAAAAAGAAAACCTTCGGTTAAAACAGGAATTAGAAATTCTAAAAAGGGCTATGGCCATATTCGCGAAAAAGTAACCGAAGCAGAGCTAAACCATTTTATCGAGAAATATAAGGGGCAATACACAGTCCAGAAAATGTGCGAAGTGCTGACGATTTCAAGAAGTAGCTACTATAACTCCTTCAAAAAGACGATGTCAAAGCATGGTCATCAAAATCAGGTACTGACGAAAGAAATCCAACGAATTCATTTGAAAAGCAAAGCGCGTTATGGTGCTCCGAAAATTCATAGGGTCTCATTAAGAAAGGGGTTTTATCTAAGTCTAAAGCGTGTTCAACGCTTGATGAAAAAGGCTGGAATTCGTTCAATTACGAAGAAAAAATATCGTCCCTATCCGTCAAAAGAAAAGGTTGTGCAGCTGAATAATCGTTTAAAACGAGATTTCTCTATTCAGACGATTAATGAGAAATGGGTGGCAGATATTACGTATATCCCTACGGTAAGAGATGGCTGGTACTATATGGCGTCTGTATTGGATTTACATTCTAAAAAAATCGTTGGCTATTCTTTTTCTCGTTCAATGACATCCGAACTGGTCATTGAAGCACTTCAAAACGCCTATACTGCTCAAAAGCCCCGAAAGGGCTTACTTCTTCATACGGATCTTGGCTCACAATACACCAGTAGTGAGTTTACTCAGCATGTCCAAAAATACGAAATCAAGCAGTCTTTCAGCCAGAAAGGCTGCCCTTATGATAATGCCTGTATAGAGTCGTTTCATGCCATATTATTAAAGAAAGAAGAAGTGTATCATACGCAATACACAGACTATTCAGCTGCAAAGTTAGCCATGTTCCAGTTTATAGAAGGTTGGTATAACCGAAATAGAATCCATCGTAGCCTCGGCTATCAAACACCTCAAGCTATTGAGGATCAAATTAGAAAAACAGCTTAAGACTTAACTTTTTTATGTCCAAATTATTGACTAAAATCCAATAATTGTTATTTACCTAACGTTTACTGTTTGTATACTCTATATAAACCTAGTATATCTAATCACTATTCGGGGGACCGTCAAATCCTACATTCTTGCTATATTCTTAATTATAAACATTCTCTATCTGAAACAATATCTTTTGAATGAAAACTCGCTTAAGTTTAATCATTTAAAACAAAGAACAGCTTAAGAAAATATTCTTAAGCTGTTCTTTGTTTTATACCTTTTACTTAAAATGAAAATTTTTTTAATAATAGACTCTTGTCCGTTGCATTTCAGTTACTTTTTTCATTTTATATAGAGGAGTGTATGCTCCATCCATTAATAGGAGGTGACGATATGTCAGATTATTATTTTAAAAAAGTTATTAAAGATAATAGTGAAGATAAAAGGAACAAAAAATGTAGTGATAAGGAGGAATTTGATATGGGTCATAAAAATGATAAAAAGTGTCATGATAAATGTGAAGATAAATGCGAACACAAATGCGAACACAAATGCGAACACCATAAAGAAGAAAAAGCTTCACTTATTGAATTTGATGTAAGTGAAAGCTCAAGAATAGTTTTTCCTACTGTTCCTGGCGTTCCAGGAGGGACTACTCTTCCACTTGATACGTTAGCTAGCGTTAAAATTGATGTGGAAGATGATGATAACAAAATTTTATTACAAGGCACAGTAGAATGGACACCAGGTGATATTACCCTAATAACTGGTATAGTTGCTTTGATACTTTTAGGTACGATTGGTGTACCTTTAGCAATTGAGGGTACTTTCAGAATTTGGAGAAGTACTGACAATAGTCCATTTGTGCCAATCTTTGAAACCACTGATACCTCTCCAGTTAGTGCAGTTGTTCTTTTCGGGCTAACTACAGGAGACTTATTAACACTACCATTCGGTACAACAACTACCTCTTTCCATTGGGTAGACGAAGATCCTTCATGTGGAGAGAATCGTTATTTCTTAACACTAGACTTAAGTTTAGCTGAAGATCCTACAGTCACTCCCGTAGGAGGCACTCTAACAGGTTTACTTTCAAGTTTCCTTGCTCCGTTAACATCTAGTGTTGAAACTAAAGTATTGACAGCTATGGAAATTAAAGAAGACTAATATATAGTATTCCCCTTCTAAAAAAAAGGGGAATATTATATATAACTAAACGAATTCCTTTAGAGCTTGCTCTAAAGGAATTTTATATAATAAAAAATACATCCTTATAGTAACAAGAAAAACCATTTTGCATAAATTATAATATGCTTAAGTGTTAATTAAATGACATAATCGCCTCCAAGAACGATTGATGGAATTTAAATAAATCTAAAAAGCATAAAAGAAAGAACTCTGTAATTCAGAGTTCTTTTTTTATCAGCATTAAAAAATACATTTTTTCATAATCAATATATTTAAAAGTGAACTAACAAGGATAATACTAGGAGTAGACAACATGATTTCATTTAGTCGGGTAAGCGAGGGGCATTACTGTCCCTAACTCCCCTAAGAACCGTATGTGAGCTTTTCAATTCAAACGGCTCAAGCCTCCCATTGCAGGTCCGTCCGCGGTGAAAACTATGCTCTAGAAATTTAGGTTATCAGCTTTCTTTAAATCTCTAGCTTATGAAGCTAGTGCGAACAGTTTATCGATGAATTCTTTTAGGTTTTAGGAAGAATTTCATTCCTCACATAGAACAAACTTGCTTTTTAATATATCGATAATCTTATTCTACTATGTTATTAAGATATTTTACTTATCTTATTTGGATATCTACTCGCATCTTTTTCTCTTTTTTGAGCTTCTCAACAGCTACGGGATAGTCCGGATTCTTATCAAGTTTTATGACACATGGTTTTAAAACATGAAAAGACCGCAACGCTTTCTTGAAGAATGCTTCACAGCCTTGGGATTTTTACTTTGCTTAGATAAAAATCAATTGTGTTTCCTTCAAAATGAACAGCATGGCAAAATACATCGATTGCTCCTCTATTTTAATATAGCTCCTCATGAGTCATCTGCTACTTAAGATGTTGTTGTACTACTACTTCTAATTCAGGTCCGTATTGATGACTCCAACGCATAATGGTTGTGTGAGCAATTGGTATAGACTTTGCTGTATGGCTTTTTTGTTATTTGCATTTAATAGTTATGATCTTAGCATGCTCCTTTTTATTATGTTAAAGGTATTACCTTATAAAAGTAGAAAAAAGATATTTTTACAGGAGGATAGTAATGAGAAAACTAATTATTTTTACATTTATCGGCTTTTTAGCTCAACTAATCGATGGTTCTTTAGGAATGGCCTATGGTGTCACTTCGTCATCACTTTTGTTGACGTTTGGAATGGCTCCTGCTATAGCTTCGGCTTCCATACATCTAGCGGAAGTAGTAACGACTGCTGCATCAGGTGTTTCCCATATGAAGTTTGGCAATGTTGATCGCCAAGCTCTAATTAAATTAATTATTCCAGGTTCTATTGGAGCATTTGTAGGAGCTTGCTTTATCAGCACGTTACCAGGTGATGTTGCTAAGCCGTATATTTCTTTATTTTTATTAATTCTCGGGTTTTATGTCCTTTTTCGCTTTCTATTTAGATTTAATCTAGGTAGAGAGAAAAAATCGATTGATTTATCTAGAAATCAATCGATTCCATTGGGGTTAATTGCAGGATTTGCAGATGCAACTGGTGGAGGAGGATGGGGGCCACTCACGACTCCAATATTATTATCTAAAAAAGGGGCTTCAGCTAGAAAAGTCGTTGGTACAGTAGATACAAGTGAGTTTGCCGTGGCGGTATCTGCTACTTTAGGATTCTTGATTTCATTAGGCTGGGAAGAAGTTAATTGGTTTTGGGTAATAGCCCTTATGTTAGGAGGAATTGTTGCAGCACCCATTGCAGCATGGTTAGTACGAAATTTACCTCCTTACTTATTAGGAGTCCTGGTTGGAGGATTTATTATATTAACGAATACTTGGACATTGCTTCTCCCTTGGCATATTAGTAATTTATGGATTGCAATTATTTACGTAGTTATATTATTCAGTTGGATAGTTGCTATTATCTTTACGATACGAAGCAATCGAAAGAGTGTCACTTAATAACGTTCCTTCTTAAACATAAGCTATGATAAACTGAAAATATGGGATTTATCCTAGTACTTTCTTTTATTTCTATAAATTAAAAATCCATTTATAAGATATTTATCTTCATCTTAAGTGGAATTTAACCTCTCGAATTTTTCTCTCCTTAATTATGATTATTGCTTCCATATCACTTCTTTAAGAAAACTACATCAAAAAACGCATTAATTCTAAAAAGTTATTTTTCCGACCACAAAGGTGCATACTTTTTTCACTTTTAATGTAAACTTCTCTGATATAACAATAATAACAAAAGGACTGTCCTATTAATCTCTTTTTCGCGTATAGTGTAAACCTATACGTGAAAAGCGTAATATCAACTCATTTGCTTTTTTGCTTTCTTAACTCTTCTAACAGTAATCGTTCCATCATATCCTTATGTCGATTAACAACTAGATTAGTTTCTTTCCTTATAATAGATGCATATTTTTTTGTTCCCATTTGCCTATGAACTCTGTAGAATAATAACGGTTGAAGGACATAGTAAACATCAAATTTTTGAATTATTCTTATCCATAAATCATAATCATGTGTATATGAGAGTGTTTCATCAAAAATATCTATATGATTAAATATTATTTTATTTATCATAACAGAACAGCCATTAATAAAATTCCCTCTGCTGATTCTTTTGATAATTTCAAGGCGATTCGGAGGGTGTATACCTAAAGGTGAAGAAGTAATACGTCCTTTTGTATTGATGGAATAATAATTGGTATGACTAAACAATGCATTCTTCTCTTTCATAAATGATAACTGAATTTCTATTCTTTCAAGGGAATAGATATCATCAGAACTGAGCCAACAAAAATAATCTCCAGTTGCATTTTGAATGCCCATATTCAAAGCACTTGCCGTCCCACCGTTTTCCTTTTCAATATACTTAATTTTATCTAAGTATGGAATAACTTTTTCTGAATAATGCTTAGAACCATCATTTACTACAATAATTTCAATATCTTTATACGTCTGTTTTATCAAACTATCTAGCGCTTGATTAATATAGGGACAATTATAAAATGGAACAATTATAGAAACTTTTGACATTCCTAATCTTCCTTTCCAAGCTTGAGATAGACCTTTTGTTTGATTATCAGTAATCATTCTAAATTGCTTTTAAGAGGCTCTTGGAATGATATTAATTACTATTTTTTGTATTCTTTTTTATTAACTATATTACAATTTTTAACATTTTTATAATAACGCATAAAAAAAATAAGGGACCGTCAATAATTTTGTGTAAATGGGAGTTTCCTTTTCTTATGTATTAAGATTTAACATTTAATCAAAAAAAATAATAGAGCATAAGATAACAAAAAGTCTTAGGAGGAATTCTAATTATGTTACACAATATTTTTCTTACATTCTGTGGTAATGATACTATTACAACACAAGAACAATTATTCAAAAACATCCAAAATACATTCACCCTAGAATTTTGGGCAAAACCCGAAGTTACTCATGGAATTGATGAAGAGTCTAGAAATGGGATCTCAGAAACATTTAACCAACGTTTTGCCATTACACCAGTTTTTGGTGCATATGGAGATGGTGATTCTTCTCGAGCAGGTGTTGGAGTATCCGTGGGAACAAATGGTGTCTCCGTATATGAACATACAACTAGTTATTTACCTGCAACTTTAGTATTCTCCACCTTAATAAATGACTGGACACATATTGCAGTCGTATACCTCAATAAAACACCTCACCTATATATAAATGGAGAATTTGTTAAAAAGGGAGTGACTAGCCTAAAAAAAATTGTTGTTCCTTCAGGAACTTTTGGAGGAGTAAAACCTTACGGTTTTTATGTGGGAGGTTTGAATGAAATAAGAATTTGGAATACAGCAAGGACACAAGTTGAAATCCAACAAAATATAAGCCGAGAACTAACTGGAAATGAAAAAAGTCTTTTTGGTTATTGGAAATTAAATGAAGGCAAGGGAACTATTGCTTTTGATGCTACCATGAATAAAAATGATTGTATTATTAATGGCTCAAAATGGAACGTTCCGAAACGTATGACCTCTTCTGATAAAAATATGAATGTTTTATTTACATTTTTTGTACCTAGCGGAGGAGTTGAAACTTTAAATAGACAACGCTTCTATGCACTTAACAAAAACGGAGTCAACTGTCATTTTTTATATACACAACCAGGAACAGGCCTGCAAAACAAAATAGATACTTCTATTTTTGTTGCAAATAAAGATGACGAAATTAAAGGCGTTATTTTAAAAGGAAATTATGACGCAATAGTAGTTGGCTCAGATTTGCTTCTATTACAGAAAATAAGAAATTTCGGATATCAAGGATCTCTAATTTATGAAATTCAGGGTTTAGGTTTTAATAAGGAATATGCAGAGAACTTTTTGAAAAATCACGCCTATTCTATTATTAACCATTATTGTGACGGTATTTTATATCCTCAAACGCCCCACCTTATTCAAGCATTTGAAAACTACTTTCCTTCTAAGAAAAAATTTTGTTTCCATAATTGCTTTAACACAAAAGAGTTTAAATATCAGGTATATCCTAAAAAAAATGAACCAATCATTGGGTGGGTAGGAAGATTGGAAGAAAATAAAAATTGGAGAGATTTTCTTTCAATTGGTGCTGCATTAATTCACGAAAATCCTTCTATTGAGCTTTGGATGTTTGAAGATAATACTTTGTCTACAGCAGAGGAAAGGTTGGCTTTTGAAAAAAAGGTTGAAGAGTTAGGGCTAAAAAGCAATCTCACTATTTACGCAAACCAGCCTCATAGCAAAATGGCTGAGTATTTCTCGATTATTGGTGACTCAGGTGGTTTTTTGTGTTCAACATCAAAAGTAGAAGGGTTCGGATATGCGGTACTGGAGGCTATGGTTTGTAAATGCCCTGTCCTATCATCAGATTCAGATGGAGTGCGTAGTTTTATAAAACATAATGTCACAGGGAAATTTTTTAAATTAGAGAATATTGATCAAGCAGTACAGGAAGGAAAAGAGTTGATACTAAATATTTCTCTAAGGGAAAACATTAGAGAAAAAGCTCTTGAACATATAGAAATGAATTTTTCCCCTGATCAATATGCAGCAAATTTCACAAATATGATTTATGAATTAGAAAATTTTTAAAAAACGGATCAAGATATTGATTAATCAATATCTTGATCCGTTTTTTTTTCAAGTTTACCAGTTAGTATCTTTCTCATAACCAAGTTCAATTAAGAACGTTCCCATCATCTTCTTGAAATTAAGTTTATTGGACTCTGTAAATTCCTCTATCCAACTGCCTCTTTTCCCTTTCCGAAATGTCCAAGAATCTTTTGGCTTTATATTATTCTTTATTAAATTTAATAGTTCTAACTTCTCTATCTTTAATGTGTCTAAATCCTCCCATAAATAAGCAATAATTCTCATTAATGTTCGATCCTTTGTTATTTCGTCCCCAATTAGATCTTCATAACGTAAACTACATATCGTCAAATCTTTTCTCCATTCGTATATCCTGCGAAATTCCTCATAGATTCCCGGATAACGTTGTATTCCTGATTGATGATTTTTTTCTTCTCCTTCAAAATCAATACCTAAGATTAACGCATTTAATTGCTCTTCAAATGTTACTAATCTGTTTCTGAAGACTGGAAACAAAGGGTGCTCAGGCAATTTATTATTAATAAAATGTACAAGTGAAACAGAAACATCTCTTAAATCCCGATAAATAAAAACTTGCTTGATATCATGCTTTTTTAATTCTTTTGAAAATGATAAATTATAAGGAGTATGAGCACTGACCACTTGGTTTGGTTTTATGTCTAGTATTTCTCGAAAACGGTGTCCATCATAAGAAATATGTTGCTCATTATATATTCCCGGAATTCCCTTTATAATTTGCATTAATAAGTTTGTGCCACTTTTGGGTACTGAATTAACTAAAATTTTAGGCAAAAATACTCACCTTGCTTCCTATTTAAAAAGTTTTTAGAGTTTCTTAGTAATCTATAAATCTTAATCGATAGCCCTTAAATATATCTAACCTTTATTTAATTTTAAGATGTTTCTTAGTTTTTCAGTAAAATAGATGTCTCCAAAAACCGGGTCTTCTGAAACTCTTCCCCGACTTGTAATTTGTCCATTAAAATTATCTACTATAGCAACGATCTGGTGTTCATTTTTCTTTTTTATTAATTGAGTTAGGTATAACATTGCACTCTGTAAGATATAAGTTGTTGAAGGAAAATTCCCTTTTCCATAAATTATTGTAAATGGGGTATCAGCTTCCTCCATTCCTATAAGAATTGCCTCCCTTTCAGTTACACCTGGAGCCTCCAAAAACTTCACTCGTGGATCTTCAATATGTTGAAGAATATTAATTCCAGATTTATTTGAACTTGTATCCACAATAATTACTTTATAATTGCTAAAATATTGTTCAAATAATTCTTCTAATTTTTCAATTGTTTGTTCTGAACCATCTTTCACGGGGTAAATTACGGTTAATTCAAATGGAATACCTCTTCGATTTCTTGCTTCTTGTTTTGCCAAATTAAAAGCGTATCTCCATTGTCTATGCCTCAATTTTGAATTTTTTAATTGTGCAGATATACTCTGGGGAGAATTAGTTCGGTATTCCATTAATACGTAAGGTACATAGACAATTTCACAATGTTCTGTTAAACGTACCCAATAGTCATAATCCTCTATGGGCTCCAATCGATATCCTTCAATCATTGCAGCCATCTGTTTTTTATACATAAAGGCTACACCAATAAAACATGTATCGAGTAAATTTTCTTTAGGCTGATCTTGATATTTATGAAAATCTTTGTACTCAGGTCCTTCTAATGGAACCCGATTTGAATCCACATGTACAAAACTACTAAATGATAACCCCACATTACTAGGAGAATCTTCTAATGCGTCTCTTAATTTTTCTATGAAATTTGGAAAGTAGTAATTATCACTGGAAACCCATGTGAAATACCTTACTTCTTTAATATCCATTAAATAATTAAAACCAATATTTAGAGTTTTAGCTACTCCCTCATTCTTTTCTTTTAAGATAATATGCACTCGTGGGTCTTCTCCTACTACCTTTTTAATCACATTATTTGTTTCTTCTGGAGCGCCGTCTGATACAATAATGAAATGGTACTGCCTATATGTTTGTTCTAGAACTGATCTTAATGCCAGTTCTAGATAATCAGGATCTTGTTTGTATACAGGCATAACGATTCCTACATCTCTCATAACATCCCCTCTTCTATTTGAAGATTTTGTTTACTACTTATACGTTTACTCAGCTTGTATTCATTACATTATTACGGTAAAACGTAACGATATCACTTAATGACGATTCTAAAGATATACGCGGCTTCCAGCCTAAATTTTGTATTTTCAAACAATTAATTTCAAAACTTTCTTCATGGTGGTTATTCACTTGAGAATTAATTTTAAAATCTACATCGGTCAAATGCCTAAATTGATTGGTAACTTCCTCAAGAGAATGACTTTTTCCGGAAGCAACCTCATAGACTTCTCCTGATTTACCTTTTTTAAAAAGAATTTCATATGCACGAATAACATCCCGTACATCTACGAAATCACGTTGTGCATGTAGGTTATTCACCTCAAGAACTTTTTGACATTTATTTTTCTCCATCTCAACTATTTTTTCTGCAAATATGGAACAAACACCGTTTGATAGACCTGGTCCTACTAAATTTGAAGGTTTAGCAATTACAATATCCATGTTATATAGAATTTCCCATGATTGAGCGATTAGAACTTGAAAAGTTTTACTTAAGCTATAGGGATGTTTAAGAGTAGAAATATCTTTAGGGTCAAACTGCAGAGCTGAACCGACTATAATAATTTTACAATCTGGATTTTCTTGGCGAAGTACTTCAATTAGATACAGTGTTGACATAAAATTTGCTTCTAATGAAGAAAGGGGATCAAGCCATGATTGCCCTACGTGGTTTTGTCCTGCTAAATGAAGAAGATATTGAGGTTTAACCTTTTTAACTAATTTTTTTACAGCCTCTTTATCTGTGAGATCACAATACTCTATTTTGATTTGGTCATTAAAGTTGTTGTTTCTCGTTACTGCAGTTATATCAAACCCTGCTTTCAAAAAGTGAATGCATGCATGTTGGCCAGTGAACCCGCTTGCCCCCGTGATTAACAATTTCGGTAACGAGTTCATTTAGGCTCCATCCAATCTTTCAATTCTCTTAACATTTGTTCATAAGTAGGGAGCTCATATTTGAAATCGACCCTTGTACTTTTAATGGTTCGATCAAGTACAATATGTGAATCAGGAATAATTACAATATCCGTTTTCTCGAAAATTTCTTGCATCAACTTTAATAGTTCAAACTTCGATACTTTCTTCTCTAGGCTTAGATGATATAACCCGTTAATATCTTGCTTAATCATTGCTTCAATGGCTTTAGCTAATTCCAGGGTCGTTACACCGTTCCATAATACTTTTTCATATCCTTTTATTTTTCCTTTTTGTTTCATAAACCATAGAAATAAACCAATTCCATCTTCTTTTAGCTCTGGACCAATAATCGATGTACGAATGGTTAAATGTTTATGACTTATAATTTCACCTAGTTGTTTAGATTGAGCATAAATGGAAGTTCCATCTGGAGTATCGTTTTCTGTGTAATCACCCTTTATTCCTGAAAAAACACAGTCTGTACTAATGTGAATTAATTTCCCTTGGTAACGTTCGGTTAATTTAACTAACTGATGTGGTAATAGACTATTTACCTGAAAAGCTAGCTTATTATTGTTACTGGCATGCTCATTTAAAATACCAACACAGTTAATTATAATATTCGGCTTTATAGATTCTATGATTTCTTCTAGGTTTGTTGAACTGGTTACATCTACATAAATACCATTCTTATCATCTGGATCCCTTGATGTGTAGAACACAGTATACTGAGGCTTTTGTTGAAAATAAGATGTTATCATATGACCGGCCATTCCTTTTCCGCCAAGGATTAGTACTTTCATTTAAATAAACCTGCCTTTCTTTAACATTTCTTTAATTTCGTCTTTATCCATTAATTCTTTACTGGAATTATAATTTACTAAATTTACAGGCTTATACTTTGAATAATGTTCCTTAAGTCCCTCAATATGGATAGGGGGAAGAATAACAAAATATTCATCATCATAAGCAATTGTCGTTGTACTTTCATATTCTGAAAGAAGCAGTTCGTGGATTTTTTCTCCAGGACGAATACCAAGTATTTCTACTTTAACCTTTTCTTTCGTAGAAGCTTCTATTAATACTTGGGCAAGATCATAAATTTTACATGTGGGCATTTTCATAACAAAAATTTCTCCACCGATACTCTCAAAAGTTGCCTTGAATACGAGTTTAATAGCATCTTCAAGTGTTAAAAAAAAACGAGTCATATCCAGGTCGGTTATACCAATTTTACCCTTTTCTTGAATTTGTTTTTTAAATACATGGATGACGCTACCGTTTGTTCCTAAAACATTCCCCCCACGTATACATACGAATCTTGTTTTCGTGTTTAATGTATTTGCGTGGATAATTAGCCTTTCTCCCATTGCCTTTGATAATCCATAGAAATTTGAAGGATTTGCGGCTTTATCCGTAGAAATATAAACAACTCTATGCACATTACAGCTTATAGCCGCATCTATCACATTCTGTGTCCCAGCGACATTTGTTTTTAATGCTTCAATTGGTTGATCTTCACATACTGGAACATGCTTTAAAGCTGCCAAATGAAAAATATAATCAACACCCTGACACGCTTCAATTAATGAATCTCTCTCTTTGATATCTCCAATAGTGAAATGCAATTTTGGATTATTATCAAATTCTTGTTTCATTGTAAATTGATTTGACTCATTTCTCGAAAAAATACGAATTTCTTTCGGGTTAGATTCTAATAGTTGTCTAACCAATTCATATCCCCATGAACCTGTACCACCTGTCACTAAAATAGTCTGATTATTAAACAACTTTAAGTCCTCCTAATATTACTTTAATTACCTTATCTGATACGTTTTTATGGTCGTATCCTTCGGGGTAGGACCAGTTTTTTTGCTGATTGACCATTACTTTAACGCAGTTTACTATTTGGCTAGCATCTATTCCCGATAACATGTTACTTCCGCATTCTATTGTTTCGGGTCTTTCCGTTGTTTTGCGAATTGTAACAGTTGGAACGTAAAACAAACAACATTCTTCTTGAACTGTCCCACTATCCGTTAGAACACAGTAAGCATTTTTCTCGAGTTTGATAAAATTAAAAAAGCCAAATGGCTCATAAAACTCAACTAATGGATGAATGTCTATTGTTGAACTACGTTCTATGCGAGATCTAGTTCGTGGATGTATACTGCAAATGACTCTTTTTTGATAGACCTCAGCAATCATGTTAACTCCTTTAATAATCTCTGCTAAACGATTTTCATGGTCAACATTTTCGGCACGATGAGCTGTAACTAAAAAATAGTCGTCCTTTTCCAACATTAATTTTCTGAGGATTTCGCTTTGTTCAATTTCAACTTTGTAATGTGCTAAAACTTCATAAATGGGATTTCCAGACACAATAATCCGATCTCGTGGAACACCTTCATTAATTAAGTTCTCTTTACTTTGGGGAGTATAGGGGAGATTAAAACTTGAAATTGCATCAATAACTCGGCGATTTTTTTCCTCCGGTACTTCTAAATCAAAACATCGGTTTCCAGCCTCCATATGAACAACTGGAATACCCATTCTTTCGGCTAAAATTGCACTCAAACCGCTGTTAGTATCCCCTAATACTAAAATTTTGTCCGGCTTCTCTGTTAAAATAATTTTCTCTAAACCTTCATATATTTTCGATAATTGCTCTCCCAATGTATGCTGTTGGTTTAATAATACATAGTCGGGTTTCCGAATCTTTAATTCCTGAAAAAACACCTCACTTAACGAAGAAGTAAAATTTTGTCCTGTATGCACTAAAATATGTTGTTCAGCATAATCATCTAACTTCTTAATAATAAGGCTCAAGCGTATAATTTCAGGTCTTGTACCCAAAATAGTCATAACTTTCATTCTCTACACCCCTTACTTAAACATAGTTTTTCATTTAACCCCTTATTTACTAAACTATGCTTTTATTCCTTTATTGCTATAGGCTACCTATTAAATTTCTTCATAAAAAACGCCCTTTAGCAAAAACAACAAATTAACACTTTTGAAAAACGTGTAGGCAAACTGACAATTTAGAAAATAAACTGTTTGTGTTGTCTTCATAAGGTAGAAATTTAAAGAAAGCTGATATTCTATATTTTCAGGGTGTATTTTTTGCATCAGAACTCTTTTTCTCCTCTATATTTAACTATGTCTAATGCGTATTTGTAACTAAAATAATTAAAATGCTGAGCACCCCAAGAGCTGGATAAACATATTTTAAAGACATAGACAGGAAAAAACGATATTTTATGAAAGGATGATACTGTTGGAACCTAAAGATTTAACAAATCAAGTTACATCTAGTAATAGTCTTTCACTATTATCAAGATTTAGCCTTAAACTTCTATTGCGCGATTTAATAAATAAACAAGTCGAAATTTCAACACCTTTTGAGAAATATACAGGAATTTTAAATTCTGTTCAATCAGATTATGTTGTTTTGATAGAGAGTGACGGTTCGTTAGTTTTTATAAGGACTGTTAAGATTGAAACAGTTATAGAACTTCAAGAGGGAGGTAATTAGATGTTTAGAACTAATTTAATAAATGAATTAGAAAGACACATTGGTTCAAGTGTTGAAATCGCTCTTGATGACCGTTTGATTGAAGGTATTCTCTTATCAGCTGCAGGTGACCTTGTTATAGTATCTGATACTTCTGGGTACAATCCAGGTGTTGAAGTCAATATCAACTTTCAATTTATTAATTCTATAAGATTTCCTCAAACGGTTTAGTTATTCTAGGTATTTTATAAAATTGTTCCAATTGAACTGCTTTTTTTTTGTAATGCTTAAATCGTGTTCTCTAACGTTATAAACAGTAAAATCTTCGTATAACAAACGGTGTTCTTTTAATAATGCATTTAATATGCTAACATCCTCATACATTCGTCCATTTTCGTACGCAGTTATTGGAAATCCATTATTTTTCTTTAAAGAAGAAGTACGATAAATACGGGGACCTAAAGGAAATCGATAAGAAAGTAATTCGCTTTTATTACCAATTGGTTTCCCCTTCTTTACCCCTTTATATTTTACACCGCCCGAAGGTGTTTGTTTCCAAGTTCTTAAGTTTCCATAAAGAACAGCAACATCATTCAATACAGTTCTCAAATGTTTTCTAATAATTGAAAAGGCATCAGGATCAAACCAATCGTCAGCATCTAATTCTACTACAAAATCTGTCTCTACATACGGTAATAGATCATTTAGCGATCTGGCTTTGCCTCTATTTTCTTTTTTTAAGAGCCTAAATTGCGGGTGTTCTCTCCATCTTTCTAGTTCCTTATAGGAATTATCAGTTGAACCATCGTCAATTACCAATATTTTCTCTGGTGGGTTGTTTTGTAAAAGACATGAACTAATAGCTGTGCCTACATATTTAACCATATTGTAATTGGAAATAATAACTGAAATTGAAGGAGTATTTATCCCCTGTTCTAAGTCCCGCTGGTATTTTTCTATAAAATTCAGTTTTTCGAGAGTACTTGTGGTACTATCTTTGATTGTTTGATTTATAAAATTCCCGCTTTCATTTACAATATATGATTTTTTAAGCCTTGAAAGCCACGCTGATAATATAGCTTCTTTAAATGGAGTCTGATACTTTAAAAAGAAATTAGTTTGTTTTAGAAAAGAAGTCTTTATTAAAAAAGGACGTTGGATAACTTTGTCTTTAATTGTATAGGGATAGGCTATTACATACTGATTATCATATAATTGCAACCTTACATCTTTTATATTTGCGTTCAAGTAATCTTGGTTATAAAGAAATAAAACATAATCATAGGATAATTTTTGAATATATTCATTTAGCGTCTTTCCTAAGTCATTCTGGAGCAATGTTATATATTTAATTTCTTGATTAATAGTGGAAATATCGGGTTTTAAGGATGAATTATTTTCCTTTAGAACAGTAATGTCCCTCACATGGTGATGAATAAAATTCAGCGAATTTAAGGCTTTCCTTAAAGTAATTGAATTGGAGTAGTTAAGTAGAAGAACGTGAATATTTTTCATTAGTTTTCCTCCATTATATATAAAAATAATTAACTTTCCTTATACATGTCTAGTCATATTTTTAGTAAATTAGACGTAGGTTTTTATATTTTGAAAACACATAAATATAATTATTATCAAGATTTATCAAAGGGGAGATGGTTTAAATTTTTCTTCTCATAAAGAGAGAATTCATTTCTATTTTTCACAATTTAAACATGCAACAAATTAAAAGAAAAGGGAGTTGGAAGTAATCAAAATGAATAATGTTTTAATTTTTTTGGGGTGTGTAACAAGGGATACGCTTACCTTTTTTTCGGGGCGATTTAACACTGTTGATTGTTTTGCAAGACCTTCTCTTATTAGTCTTATGTCTGAAGAAATACCGATTATAGAAACTATTGAAATATCATATAATGAACTGCTAGGAATTACTGAATTTTATTAATTGTGTGAGGAATGATATTCTCCCTTCGGTAACTGGAAGACATGATATTAAAGCTATAAGTGTATTTATAAAAAATTCTTCTATAGAAAATAAAATTAAGCATTATTAAAATTAGTATTAGCAGTATCTTTTCTAAATAAAAATTTAGACCGTATCATTATAATTTTGGTTTATTCATTTAAACCTCAAACTTAAAATTGAAGGAGAAAATGTAATACCTTTTTATAAAAGAATTTTTTCAATGGAGGCCACTAGAAAAAAACAAGCTCTTATTAGATTCTATTAAGAGCTTGTTTTAATGTGAAATTTTAAATTAGTTCCCTACTTGTTTAAATGTTCGATGTGCCATCAAAAATAAATTATAACTATTACAAGGTTTATGACTACCTATAGTAAAGAATGAGCTGTAAAAAATATCATTTGAATAAAAAAGAAAAAATGTTTAAAAAGTCAAGTGGAAAGTAGTTATGATTTCTCACTTTCCAAAAAGCTTGGTCCAGAACCCTTTTGGTTTTGATTCCAGATTCTCCTGTGCGGCCGCTATAAGTTTTTTTGTATCGCTAATTTCACGTATTGCACTAGTCAATTTCTCATCTCGTTTTTCTAGGTTGTTTTCAATGTATTTGTCTTGATGGTCCAGCTTTTCCGTAAGTTGCTTTATAAGCTTTCCTTGTTCGTCTAGTCGTTGTATAAGTGCAAGCTGAAATTGCTCGTCTTTTTCAGAGCGATTAAGTAATTCTTGAACTTTTTCTTCAAGAGATTCTACTTTTTTCTCAAAGTTTGATTGAACCTCAACTGCTTCTGGTACAATTTCTCCCTGAATCCATTGGTTTATCATCTTATAGCTCCAGTTTTGTTCTTGGATTCGTTTCTTAATTTCAATTAATAAATCGATGTTTTGTTTATTGTATCTTCGATGGCCTCCTTCAGTTCGTTGAATCTGGAGATTAAATTCTTTCTCATATAAGCGAATTAAGTCAACACTTAAGCCAGTTAGCTGAACTGTGTCTTTTAAGGTGTAAACAATTTCATCATCTAAGTTTTTAGACATTTTTTCTAGAATTCTCCTTTCTATATAAAAAATCTAGATGGTATGTAAGGTTATTATAAAGGGATTCATGGTGATTCTAGAACCTAGTTACACCAGATATTAATCAAGGTTTTTGTTTCTAGTTAAATTCTAGTAATAGATGAATATTCCTTTTAACATTTAAAGTTTTTAATCTTCTCTGAAATGTTTTTAGATCCTCTTCTTTTCAATTCTAGATAAAATTATGAACTTTTCAAGAGGTGAAATATTTATGTTGCACTTCAATAAGTTATATATTTAACTTAAAAACTCTTTTCTGGAATTTTTATATTTTATAAATACTATAGTTATAAGTCTAGTTTTGTTAATTAATCCTTTAGTCTGTTTGATTGTATGTAAGAGAATATATATTACATAAGGAGTGGTGAACTCAATCATAGAAGCTTCTTTTTTTGTTCTTCCATTAATTTATGAAGAAATCTAGAGTTTCTATAACTCTTGGAACAAAAAGACATTTAGTAATTTTAGAAGGTACTTATACTAGTTTTAATTCCAGTTTCATAATCAATACACTACTCTTATTTATTTTAGCGTAGAGGTTAATCACTTTAAACCGTCTAGTAAGTAATTCTATAAAAAATAAGCCAATCGTGTTCTTATAGAAACATGGCACATTGCAAGACATAAGAAATGAAACATTTGTATCACTTAATAACTAGTTTTTTCTGGAGAGCTTTATTTTTGATACAAGAGCGAACTTACACGTTTTAAAGAACTCTATATTCTAATTAATTCATTAGATTTTCTTCAATTTTTTGGATCGTAGTAAATAAATCTAGATCAGTCTAAACCCTTGATAATAAAGGGATATACCTAATTCTAGAACGTAGTTCATCGAGCTTTAAATCGAGAATAGGAATTCTGTTTAAATTCTAGGATAATGATTATTCGGATTGCGTTTTTATATATGTTATATTGCTAATATTCCTTAGAGCTATGAAATTTCATTGGACTCATAACATAATATTTTACTCTTTAATAAAAACGGCGGCCGCTATTTAAAAGCAACAAGTTTAACTTAAATTGAACTTGTTGCTTTTTTCTAGAATTAATTAAAATTCAAAAGTAACACAAGTTGAACTTAGTAACTTTAACCATTGATATAATAAAATTTTATGCATAAGGTAAGTTCAACTTATTAAAGGATAACAAGATACCTTTACTTATTTTGTCTTTAGGTATCTCTTATAACGATATAAAGCATGGCGGCTAGATAAACCAAAGTAGTAAATAATGTTTTCATTTGAATGACCTTCACAAATCTTTTTTAGTATACAACTGTTCCGAAAATGGGTAGATCTCACCCTAGCTTTTATGCCTGAGCGTTTAACTTCTTTTTCAATCATACGTTTTACACCAATTAAACTAATCCTTTTAGGTTTATTTAAGTTGTAATCATACCAATAAACCATCTTTTGAGGGTGAAAAGAAATAAATAAAGGATCGTCGGTATAATCCTTAGGCCTAAATAGTGGAGGTATTGCTAAAAAGTAATTATATATGACCTTTTTATCTTCTTTAGAAAGCTCTAAAAGGCGGCTTCCTTTATTAGTTAGAATAGTTAATGTATTTTGACTAAAGTTAATATCCTTTATATTTAAGGATACAACTTCATTAATCGTAAGACCGTAATGAAGCATAAGAATTAATATTGAATAATTACGAGAAGCTATATATTCATGTATCTGTAATTGTGTATCTGTTAGATGTTTATGACTTATAACAGACTTCAAAAGCGCAAGGGCATCGTTTTCATTAATAAAATCGCTGTCAGTTAAATCCCTCTGCTTTTTAGTTGTAGCCTTGAGTATCCCAATCTGGTCCGTGAGGTTGTAATATCTTAACAAACCATTTAAGTGTGAAGCTATACGTTTCAAATTCGCTTCAGAGGAGTTTTTTTCTTTTAGATAGGTAAAGTATTCTTCGTACACTTCTTTGCCCTCTGGCAAGGTTTCTGTTGCTATATGAGAATGATGAAGATTTAACCATTCAAAAAACTTCTTCAAATCGTGAGTATACATAGAAATTGTGGAACTCTTTTTTCCTGATTCAGGCAAATGGACAAGAAAACTCTGAACAATAATAGGAATCTTCAAATAAGACACATCCATTCTAGGTAAATTTAATATACTGTTAGAAAATATAAAAATAAATAACAAAATCTCCCAAGACCTATCTCTCTAGAAATATTGTATATTAAATTTACCTAACAGACAAAAATTTTATACACAAAAAACACACCATAGAAGGCGTGTTAATAAAAAAGTATTATCTTTAAACATCGCTTGAAATTTGGCTCTGTAAAAAGATTTTATAAATCTTCTTTAGTTCTTTATTTTTAAATTCATCTATCAATCTCGGTTCAAGACCTATTTCTTTACGGTTTTTTAAGTCCTCTTTCATATTTCGAAGGACTTCCTGCACTGCTAATTCGTGGGCTTTTTCTATTTCTTCTTTGCTTGGTTCTTTTGAATTTAAAACTAACTTCTTTTTTAATTCTTGAATCTGGATAAGTGTTTCTTCAAAATCTTTTTGAGTTCCATTTTTTTCAAAGAATAATTTCTGTTTTTCCTGTGATGTAGAATTCTCAAAAATCTGTTGTTTGTCCTTAACCTTTTTTATAAAATCTGGGACTAATTCTTTTCTTATGGACTTTTTAGGTTTATTAATCTTTGATTCTTGTGAAAGTTTCGCATAATCTTTTTGGATGGCCTTTATTACATAGGAATGTGGATGAGCGATATCTCCAATAATTAAACGCTCTTGCGTGTATTTTATATTTCTTTCAACCTGTTCTTTTGTAAATTCTGATAAAACCCACTCAATTTTTTCGGACTTAACGCCCAATCTCACTAAATCAGGCTCCAAACTATTATCTTTTTCGTTGGTTACTAAATCTAATGATGATTGTTCTACCTTAGGATTTTTCTCTTTAGAAGGGCTACCGCCATTCAATGCAGACGAACCAGTTATGATAAATTCTATAGAGGTTACTTTCCTTCCTGTTTTTATTTCAACAAACTCAAAATGAATATCCGTTTTATTATTGATTTCTTTTTGAGCTACTGCTAGTACTTTACTTTTAAAATGGCCATACTGTTTATACTTAGTAGGTTCAATAGCTAAAAAATGACGTAGTTCTTCCAGAGTTAGCTCTCTTTTTCGCAGACGTTCATATTGCTTGAGCAACTCATAAATACGAATTGAATAGACCGAATTGAGTCTCACTACATTCTCTAATTGATACGATGTAAATTTTTCTTTAAGCTCTAAAAACAGATACTTTAAGCTAGGATGAAATTGTAATGTTATATAGCCTTCATTTTCTTCGTAGATAGACGTAATTACCCAGTTGTAATTTCTTTGTCTGCCTTTTTCTTTTATCGTAAGAATTTTTGTTTGAAGACCATTCACGATTTCTTTTAAGTATGAGTAAAAACCTGTACCTTTCTTGTTTCCTACGATTTCAATAAAATCTTTAGCTCGAAATCTATATGTCTTTAAAGTTTCATCATTAGGTTGAACTTTAGATGCCATAATCAAAAGGATTCTTTGTTCCTGTAAAGACAGTTTATATGTACTCTCAATGAGGATGTTTGATTTTGTTACCCAATTTTTGATGTTTATGCTTTCCAGATCATATGGTTGAACTACATTCGATTTCTTCATAAAATCCCCCATATTTTTCTAAACTATCACTAAAATATCATAAAAGTGATACTGTGTAAATTGCCACGTTAAAAAGCTGCATTTCCTTGAAATTTAAATATCGCGCAAAATTAGTGATACTTCATGAAATCTTTTGGTCCTTGAAACATCAATTAGTCATAATTTATTACCTTAACCCTTGAGTTTCATGCACAAAATTGGTGATATTTACACCTCGTCTACATTTCTAACGCAAAATTAGTGATACTTACACCTCATCTACATTTCTGACGCAAAATTGGTGATACTTATGAACGTATATAGGAAAATGCGCAAAATTAGTGATAGTTCGCGCAAAATTAGTGATAGTTTTACGCAAAATTAGTGATAGTTTTACGCAAAATTAGTGATAGTTCGCGCAAAATTAGTGATAGTTCGCGCAAAATTAGTGATAGTTTAAGCTGATAAATGCTGTCATACCAATATCTGTAGGAGACCTAAAACAAGAAAACAAGAAAACAAATATGTAAAACAATATATAAAACAAGAAAACAAATAAGAGAGTAGGTGTTTTTTATTTTATAACTTTCAAGATTAATGATTAAGTAAAAGGATACATATGTAGTGAGGTTTTTATAATATTAGCAGTATAGCCAAATGAAGTAACTTTTAATCATAGGTAGAATACAGAGATTTTATGAGGAGATCATGAATTCTTATTGAATTATAAGATTAATAGACGGTATAATAGAATCAACAAAACAGTGCGGAATATAAAAAGACTCCAACATGTGCAAGTGGTGCGCCAACACCCTTACACCGTTAACCCTAAACACACTAGGGAAAACACCTGTCGAAGCCTTATTACTTAAATTTAGTTACGCCTTCATTTTATAGGATAATTAGATTTATTTCAAGGGCTTAGTCTATACAAAAAGACGACATCGTTTTCCTTTTTTATGGGATGCGATGTCTTTTTTTGTTCCTAAAAAGGAGAGATTAGACTAATGCCTATTACACGTATGCTTACGGCAGAAGAATTTGATTATATGAAAAACTATCAAAGTTATATAGAGGATCGTTCCCAACATCAATCTATGAAACGAAAATTACTGAAAGAAATTATAAATCTTTATGGGGAAAAGTATTATCGTCTCCACGAAGGAACTAGGAAAGCTTTGGACAGGCTTTGTTGGTTTGCTGCAGAAAAAGGCTTTTGCTTTCCTGGTAGTACATATTTAGGTGAAACATATGAAAAATCCAAAGGAACAATCGACCGTCATTTAAGGGAGCTTCGAAAACAAAGACAAATTGTCACTGTTTATCGTCGTTGCCCTCGTAATAATGGAAAGGGCAATCCAGTACACTTGTTTGTCAATCATCCCTATTTTGATCACTGGGTTAACTATTTACAGCTTGATTTAGCATCTAATGTTGAAACAGATGTTGAAACAGAAAGTACTGAGAACCCTTATGAGAGTAAGAATAGAGACGTGAAAAAAACTCCTACCTATAATTTAACTTTAAAAAATTTAAATAAATACATACGTAAGAACTTAAATATGAAACTTTCAATAGATTATCTACCGTCTTTTATTCCAGCTTCGTTTAAAGAAGCTGTACAGCCTTTTTTTAACTATGCAGATGATATTTATCATCTATGGGGTAAGGTACGGTTATCACACAAAATAAGCCGTCTAGAGAGGCCTGTTGAGGATTTAGTGGCAATTGCTGTTCAAGCATTTAAAGAAACCGTGTTTGCTTATAAAAGAAATCGGATAAAGACAACCTTTGAAGCCTATTTTTTTGGGACTTTAAGAGGTTTATTCACTGCTGAACGAAGAAGAGAAGTTCAAAGGAATAAAGCTAATCCCTTATTCTATAACTTTTTAGACTTAGATGCTTAATTTAGTGATCTTGTATGCTATTTTTGTCTATAGACTGTAGATTATTAGGGGAGTAGCTTGTCATAATTGGATAGATTAATAGCGATTTGATTCCACCTATTGTAGACAATATAAGCTCTTTAAAAGCCTGTTATACAAGCATTTAGCAAATAGAATGAAATTTAAATTGTTGTCGTCTGACTATCAAATAAATTATTTGATGATAGAGGTTACTTGTTTGGTTCTGGTGCAAGAACTTCAAAATATCTGCAAGTAATCTCTCAAACTTGAACATACTGATACTAGTACCCTGAAGAAGGACGTGATCAGTATGGAAAAGGAAAATTTGTTCAAATGGAAACATTATCAACCTGATCTTATTTTATTAACTGTGAGATGATACCTGCGGTACAACCTCAGTTTTCATGATTTAGTCGAAATGATGGAAGAACGTGGACTCTCCATTGCTCATACAACCATCATGCGCTGGGTTCATTAGTATAGCCCTGAATTAGATGAGCGAGTTCGTTCAATGTTAGGATTGAAATCCTTTCGTACAGCCAAATCTATTCTTTCGGGAATAGAAGCAATGCATATCATTAAAAAAGGACAACTTGTTTTACGGGACACGTCTGTCCAAAATCAAGAGAAGTTCATTCATCAACTGTTTGGATTAACTGCATAAGTACAAATTCCACTAGTAATCTATATACCTGTTTTAGCCAAATGCAATGTTTGCACCAGAACCTATTGCTCTTCTGAATAGTTTACCATTGCTTGGTCAATTTGAGGGCTCTCACCAGCTTTTTTAAGTGTTAGCATTAAGTCATATGCTTTTGTCCGTTCTTTACGTACCAAAACGCAGCAAAACTAACAAATCATACGTATGAAAGCATGCTAGTTCATCGAGAGACTTCTCTACATTCTCTAAGACCATAAATTCTTTTAGTTTTGGTCTTTGTATATTTAAACTAGCCCCACAAAAAGAGCAGTTTTCTTCTATTCCTTCTGTCTCACAATAACTGCATATCAATCTATATTCACCTCGTTTACTAAAAGGAAAAGTAGGCTTAAGCCTACCTAGATAGCCTTAAAGGCTATTTCAGCTTTTAGGATACTCCTTATCCAGTCGTTTTTGTCGTTGATTCAAAATACGTTCTTGTACAACTTTTTTCGCAAGTTTGGTTGCTTCTAATTCTAGAAGATCCGTTGTCATAATCGCATCATAGCCATGATGGAAATACAAACCATTCATAAACTCGATAAGAATTTGTGTGTTTTTATCTGCACTATTTGTTCCTAATCGAATCTTTTTAAGTTCACTTTTTAATACATCATGAAGATTTTCACTAACAGTTTCCGTAATGTAATCTAACGACCATTCTTTCTTTTTTTCTTCTCGATACTTTTTACAAATATCCATAATCGCTTCTCCTGGGAAACGAAGTTTATGTTCAGCCATATAATCTTGGATGTATTGATCCGTTTCTTTATCTAGTGTAATCATACGTCGTTGTGTTTCCATTACTCCTCCACATCTCCCATCAGTTCATATAGAATGTTGTTCATCTTTTCGATTGTTATCGCACATTCCTTCATCAATTCAATGTTCTGATCAATGATAGCTTCTAATCTTTTTTCTCTTGCTACTTGCTCATCAAAAAAAGCTAATACTTCGAATTGTTCTTTCAAAAATTGTTGGCGAGACATCCCATTTTCTTTCGCTAGTTCATCAACTTTTTGCATAGCAACCGGATCAATATTTCGTAAAAAGATATCCATGAAATCATTCCTTTTCTATCAAATTGCAGAATTTCCAGTACGAGTAGAGAAGAGCATAAGGGGTTTTTGATATCACATCGCTGTGATATGCTGGGCAAAGCCCAGCAAAACAACGTTTTCACCTCAAAAAAAGTGATCCCACGAAAACTTCCAGTCTGTCGAACTGCTGTTGACCTAAAGAGGAGAAAAACGCCTAATGTTGACCTGGTGTTGACATCAATTTTGGCACTTTTTTGTACATGTTGAGCTACTGTCCCCTTTAAGTCCCCTCAACTTTTATGAAGTTTTAACGAGTTTTTGAAAGATTTCTTGATGATAATTCGTGAAGTTTTGAGAAGAAGTCTGGGTAGTTTTTTTATAAAAATCGATCGCTTCTTTCATCGAAGAAACGTTTAATTTTTGTAGAATGCTGTGTCTCTGATTCTTAATTGTGCTCTCTTCTTTAAATAAAATATCTTGCATTTCTGTAATGGAATAGCCATCAAGTGCAAGAGCAAAAACGTCTTGTTCAGATGACGTAAGTTGTTTCAAAAAAAGTTTTTCTTTAAGCATCTGACATTCTTCTTCAACACGTTTAAGACGATCTACTTCTTGTACTAAATCAGAAGCTACACTCAAAATATGTTCAATTCCCATTAACAATTTTTTGGTTTGATCCATCATAAGACCTTCCTGTTTTTTGAGGGCAACCCATGTTATAATAAAAATCCTTATAAGTTTTTTACATGGGGGTGCTTCCTTTGCACAGGAAGTGCCCTTTTATTTTGCTTTCTTTTACTTCTTTGAATCTTTAAAGAGTTCTTTTTCCAAAAGTTGAACAAGAAAATTTTTTTTGCTCACACCTTCTTCAATACATCTCTTTGCAAATTCCTTAAATAATTCTTCTGGTATATCAGCATTTAAACGCTTGAATCCAGGCGGTGTTTTAGGCATGTTAAGCTTCCTCCTGAAATGAGTGCGCACTCAAATGAGTGCTAATAAAAATTTTAAAGAATATAATTACCATAGTCAATAACCAAGATTAAAAAAAGTTAGCTTTTTAGTCGTTAATTATCTATATCGGGAAATTCAAATATCATAGGAAAGATTACCAAATTAAAATTCAGGGGGTTCACGATGTGACCAAACTATTTGCTATCAATGCAGGGATGTCCTTTTTTGCCATTGCTAAAGCTGAGAACGAAAAAGAAGTCCTTACTATTCTTGTTAACCGAGAACTAGAAGAACAAGAGGATTTTGGTATCAGAGCGCATATTGAGGATTTTTCGATTGAAGGGCTGTATGGTGATTTCTTTCGTGATGAAAAGGGGTCATTTATCGAGGGTCACATTTTAGACTATCCTCGCCATATAAGAAAAATGAGCATTAAGGAGCGTGAGACCTATATCCAATCACATATTGAAAAGAACGCTAGAGCTTTTTGGAAAGACCATCCGTTCTATGCGGAACTGTATTTGCGAGAATTCAAAAAGTATGAGACCGTAGGGAAAGAGGTAGGAATTACGTTCCGTCCCCATTTTTCGGAGGAATTTTATTTCAATACGGCCAAACTAATTATTACTGAAACGGATTGGTACGGGGAAGATTTTCAAATCATTGAAATCGACTTAACCGACTGTAATTACCAGCTTATTTTCGAACTTACTTTAGAAGAATAAATGTCGAGAGGGTTTTACATCTCACTTTATATATCAATCTTAAAAGCAAAATACGGACTGTTTTTCTATTTTCAGGCTGTATAGAGTATTCATTTTTAGTTAACATAATGTGATTTATGAAAAGTAGTTTATATTTTTTAGCACTTTATTTTATGGCTCTTTAATAAGGCATATTTAATGCTTTTTTTGCATTTTTAACATCATTCATACGGAGATTTGTGAGATCATAAGCCAGATAATAGCCTTTTCGATACATATAAGTAAAGACTTTATAGTGTAAGTTAATAGCTTTTTGTAAATGATGATTAAATATTTCATGTAGCGATGGAGTAGCTGTTTCTGTAATAGCTGTAGCATAAGAACGAACAGAAGTTTTTGTAAAACCCAATAAACTTCCAGAAAAGAAAGCTGACTCATCATTTCTCACCACATGATGTTCTTCAGGATACGGACCATACTCATAAAATGATAGTAATTCATTAAGGTTCCCTTGTATTCCCTCGATAGCTTCTAAATATAAGTTCTTTAGTTCTCGATCTTGAATTTTTCTAACTGCCTTTTTAAATTGAATTAGGCTATTAGTTTGAAAGGCAGCTAACTCATGTAATTCGAGTGTTTCATGCCAAGCTAATTGCTGATGGTTTCGTCCATCATCATAAGGATAATAATTCATATACACACCTCTTTCATGTTATGAATTACTATACTCATGGATGATTACATTGGATAATTGTCCATACATAAGAATAAAGATTTATATCTTGAGCAAACTACACAAGACGCCGTGAGGCATCTACGAAAATCCTTTAGCAATAGAGCAGAAAAACCAACCTTTAGGACTCAGAGGTTGGTTTTTCTATTTTTTAAGCTGTATACGCTATACAACCTTAGTTACCATAATATACTTTCTAGGTAGTAATATAATTTAAATATTATTGTATTAAAAGTACAGTTTCGTTCTTATTTGCATATGCTGCCACCACCAGTTACTTGCAATACCTTCCTCTTCACTAAAAGGCTGATCTACTCTTTCATAGATCAGTCTTTTTATTTGTATAAAGAATACAATCCTACTTTATATAATCAAAATTATTAGCAATAAAATAAAAGAAGTCCTATTTTAATAAATAAGGACTTTTTCTTTTAATTGTTTTTATTAGAAATCACCATCAAAGCAAGAAGCATCAACGATTTACTAACAATAACCATGACGACTACCATAGCCGCCACCGTAAGAACAGCATCCAATAATAATTAAAAGTATAAACAATACAACGACTAAAGCAAAACTAGATCCAAATCCACATGTAGCATCCTTAGACATATAAACACTCCCTTTTACGATAATTTTTTATAACTTTATATTGAGGAAAATTTGAATGAATAGATAAAGCCTTTGGAGATACTAACCAAAGGCTTTATCTGTTGGTATAAAAAACATAGTTTGTATTTTGTAATAAAATTAGACTTTTATAACAAATGAAGAATTTCAAGAAAGAGGTATATAAAGGCATCATTTATCCTAATTACACTATATTCACCCACTCATTTATAGGTGAATCGTCCATCATGAATAATATCTTGGATATTTTGAGCAAACTACTCAAGATGCTTGAACGGCGTCTTCCACTGCAACCTTGTATTAAGAAAGAAGGCTGTCCTCCCTGGCAGCTTTCTTTCTTGTTTTCTTAATGTATACGATATACAGAGCTCCCTCTATAAATTGAGTAATATCAAGGGTTTATAGGGGGAATATAAAATATAATTAGGAACTATAAGCCTGATCTTTTCTTGAGAAAAAAACAATCCACCTCCCACGGATTGTTTTTTTCTGTTTTTAATTAAATTTATATAAAAATGAAGATTTTCAAGCATTACCTACATTGTTTAGTTTAAATACCTAAAGTCAGGCTCGTTTTTCTAGGTATAAGTCCATATCGATTCTTTCTTTAAACATATAGTGTATTGGAGAAAAGACAAAGGAGAGATTACCTTGTATTATCATTACCAACCTGAAATAAATCCTAACGATCTACAACAATTTTCTCATTACGATACTTTTTACAGACAACAACAACCTCAGTCCTATCAACAGCCTTACCACCAACCTTATCATCACCCTCATCCTCCTCGCTGTCGTTGGGTTCAAGAATGTAGATGGGTTCGCCGTTGTTATCCAAGAGACGACTTCTACACTGATGGTTATAGATACTAATTGAGAAAAACTGCCTAGCATAGGGTAGTTTTTTCTGTTTTCAGACTGTATATGATATACAAAGGTAGTTAACATAATCAAAATTATAAGAAGATAAAGCTCGGAGAATTATGCTAATTCAACGAGCTTTATCCATGAGTACAACAAAATTTATCTTATAAATAGTGCTTTTCCTACTATAAAAGGGAAAGAAGTGAACCAAGTAAATCAATAAGAGCTTGTACAACAGATTGGAAGAATTGGAGTAATGTAGTGACTACTCCCTCTAAAACCTCACCAATTATAGGGATAAGTGCATTAAGAAAAGCAGTGATAGATTGTATCAGAGATTGAAGTAATTGAACTAAAGCATTAATTACTTCTTCCAAATTATCAGTAACTACCGTAAGAAGTGAGTTTACCAAATTAATTACACTTTCTAATATAGCTTGAATAAATTGAATTAAGCCATTGATCATACTATTCACCTCCTTTTCGCAGAGGTACTATATTTTATGTAGAGAAAATGAAACCGAAATGGACAAGCATCCAATCATAATAAAAAAGAATAAAAGTTAGGACTTTGAGCAAACTACTCAAGATGCTTTAAAGCATCAAAAATCCCACATGATTAAAGAGAAAAACTACCTCCCTCTTTGCAAAGGTAGTTTTTTCTTTTTTTAAGCTGCATATAATATACATCTTTAGTTAACATAATGAACTTTACCGGAAACAATATAAAAAATGCCATGTTCTTAAAATAAGAACATGACTATAGAAAAAGATATTATGAGTCGCTACATACTACATCATATGTACTTTAAGAATAACTTGTCCTAAACAATAACCTATTTTTTATCTAAATGAATAGAATTATATCTCTAGAGCAAACTACTCAAGGCACTGTAAGGTGTCAAATACATCTATTTAGAGCATTCACCAGAAGAACTATCTTATTCGCATGAGATAGTTTTTTCTGTTTTTTAAGCTGTATATAATATACAAAGTTAGTTAACATAATCAACATTATCAGAACCAAGCACCCTGGGGATCAATGATTCCCAGGGTGCTTGGTATTTATTTATTTAAAATAGAAGGATGTAAAAATAAAAAGTTATATTTTTATTTTTTATACAGATTAATACTATGTATTTTTCATTTATAAGATCACCTATATCCCACTTGAAGCATAAACACGAAAAACATTCACTGTATTTTTACTGATTTTAGGAGTCGCATATGCGACTCCTTTTAATTACTATGAATGAGATTCTTTTCAATAACCTCCGCCATATCCGTACCAAGGGTAATATGGATATGGATAATAATATGGTGGATAATACGGATAATATGGCCGTGGACGTGGATAGTAATATGGTGGGTAATAGTATGGATAATATGGTCTTGGTCTCGGCCTTGGATATGGGTAATGGCTATATGGTTGTCTTTCATCCCCAAGGTTTACAAACTCAAGTTGTTCTTCAGAATTAAAGTCTTGATATTCCAAAACATAACCTCCTAGACATATTTTCTACCTTCTACTTTATTCAACTGTTTAAGTTTTGGAGTAAGTACAAGAAAGGTGATTAAAAATATAAATAGAAATACCAGTTATTGGATTTATTGTCCATTCAAAAAAACAGAAAAAACAACCTACCACAACAGGGAGTTTTTTCTGTTTTTAGTCTGTATACAATATACAAAATTAGTTAACATAATGTCTCTTTCCGGAAGACATAAAAAAGAGAACCCCTATTGGGAAAAGGGTTCTGATGAGGTCCTTGTTTCTCGTTTATGCAGCTTTTTATACATCCTTGATATAACGCTGATTATCCAAGGCTTAAGTAGCAGAAAAATGTATAAAAGCGCACCTTTTATACATATGCAAAATAAGAAAATATATATTTATTGGTAAAATATGATATAATTTCTTTGAATACGTTTTAATTCGTTTTATACGTGTGAACCCTGACGAAAAGCTGCCTCGCTTCCACTGCCGAGGTAGCTTTTTATTGTGTAACCTTTTAACTGGACAAAATAAAGACTCTGTTATATCGTGTATACGGACATGATCCACCTTTTATCTTTTATCGAATTTATTGAAACACAAAAACCACACATGTAGAAAAGAAAGCTCCACTGTTACAGTAACAATGAAGCTTTCTTTTCATATAAAAAATTTTAGTATTAAATAAAAATAACTATTTGAGGCTACCTGATCTTTTCCAATTCATTTAACATATCATCAATAAATTGACTAATTTCCACTGTATTTTTACTTGTAAAACCCTCTTCAAATGCCGTTTCAATCAAAGATTTTCTCTCTTTTTCAATCTCAACTGTTAAAGCTTCTCTTAAGATCACTTTATGAGACTCCAATATCCTATCACCCATTTACTTTTAATCGCAAAACTAACACAAGGTTAATCATGCTAAGAGTAATTAACCTTGTGTTAGTTTTATTTTTTACTTTTATATAAATATTTTACAATATACAAATGTCCTTGTATAAAAGAATTTTATGTTTCTATTTCTTTCCCTTACTGCACACATTACAAAACCAACTCTTGGCGGCCAAAGGTTGGTTCACTCTCCCATTTTCTCAGTTATATAGAATTTTATACATTCAAATTTTACTAAACAAAAGGAGATAGCTAAGTTCTCTCGAATTTGTTTAGTAAAATTGTATCATATAGAAAGTACAAAGATAACATATTAGAAACGGAGGCCAAGTATGGATATTAAGCAGGATACAATAAATGCTGAAGAAATGGCCAAGCGATTAAATACAACTTCCAGCAATATTAGAAAATGGTGTATTGAGTTAGAAAAACATGGTTATGAGTTTGTGAAAGATAACAGAAAAAAGCGTTACTATTCTGTTACTGACCAAACTTTATTGTCAAACTTAAAATACGCTATCCAAGAGAAGAAACTCCCTTTAGAAATAGCTGCAACGACTGTTGTAAAAGGATTTGATAGGAACCGTTCCTCATCAAACACACAAGAAGAACACTCAAAAAACAAAGAAACTAACCGTGAGCTAACTGTTTACCAAGAACATAATAATCGCACAACAGATGTTGTATTAAATACAATAAAAGAACAGTTTGAACAACAACAGTCCATTAATAATAAATTATTAGAAATGCTAGATCATTATAAAGAGGCTTTAAAAGTATCTGAAGAGAAAAGACAAACAGAACAAGAACAGATGAGCAAACAATTAAAAGAATTAGAAGAGTTAGAAGAACGCTTGGCCGAAAGAATAAGTAAACAAATTAATAATAGAGATAAAGATATGATGGACTACATACGCCAATCACAAAAACATAACCAACAACAGTTATCAGAAATTGCAGCTACAAAAGAAAAAGAACAGCAAAAGCAAAAAAGTTTTTTTACACGTTTATTTGGTAAATAACACTATTATTATAAAAATTTAATGTTCCTCACTAAACACATAAGAAGAACACCTTCTTAATAGCAAGTTTTTGGCCGCCTTCAGGCGGCCTTTTAGCCTTTATGGCTAATTTTTTAAACACGAAAAAAATATAAAAAGAGTCTTGCAATTCTAATAGCGAATTACTATTTAATGTAAGAGTGAGAAAGACAAGACTTTCAAGGTATGAAAAATGAACTGTGACAAGGTTTTTTTAGTGATGTCTTCCGGAAATGTTGATTATGTTAACTACGAATGTATACGATATACAGCTTAAAAATAGAAAAAAACTCCATGGGCGATCAGGAGTTTTTTTCTATTGAGAATTCAAATAAGAAAAGTGGTAGATGCCTCACGGCGTCTTGAGTAGTTTGTTCAAATGACAAAAAAATATTCAACTTAGGCAAGTTACCTAAAAATAAGTCAGTGAATATATTGTCATTGAAAATGCCTATAACGTACCAGATTATCGGCTTTGAGTAACATTACTCCTTCTTAGGATTCGGCATAATTCTAAGAAGTACATAGAAGAGGATAGTCCGTTGTATAGATCATTATGGTAAATGTACGGACTTAATATGATTTAGTTTTAAAAATATGGTTTCTCCATTTGCAATGACTAATTCAATTAGGTTATTCTCTATCCCTTTTAGTAAACCTACTTTCATTAGATCTTTTCCTCCATCAAATAGAACTAGCTCTCCTTCTAATTTTTTCAGTTGTTCCTCTAACGTTCGGCTAAAGCTAATATTAGATGGTTTAACAGGTAAAGCTTTGTTATCAAGAGCATAAGGGGTGACATTATGATTGTATGGGGTAAGCCATTTCACATGATTTAAGGGGATAAATATAATTTTATATACAGGTGAGTAAAAGATAAGGTAATCATTTAAGACATTTAAAATATATCCATGAAACGATATGTTTCCTGTTGTATAAATTTCAATAAACATTCCTTTTGCGTTAATTAGAACTTTACGATAAGAAATAGATTCAATTTCTTCCGTAAAGGATTGTTCAGTTGGGCTATCGATTATTTGGTTTTTTTTGTTACTAGGCTTGATATTATGAATATGCAGCAATGGAATATAAACAAAGTGTTGACCATTAAATAATACAAGAATATCTTGACCAAAATCGATGAGTAACCCTTCAAACAAGTCTTTTCGTGAGATTTGTACTTCAATTTGTTTTCCTAGTAATGTCATAACATTACTCATAAAAATCTCCTCCTAGAGATGAATATAGAATGGCACTTTTTTATGCAAAGACCATTTGTATCCAATAGAATAATAGAAATAATGTGACAAGAGTGGTTAAGGGGATAACAATCAGTGATACACTTAAATAATCCTTCCATTTTACTTTAAGTTTATTTTCTTTTAGAATATGCATCCAAATAAGAGAGGCAAGGGTTCCTATAGGCAATAATAATGATCCCATATCACTTCCAATAATATTGGCAAGATAAATGGTCTTTAATGTAATCGGATCAAGGCCCATTTCTGTTAAAGTAATGGTTCCAATCATTAAAGCTGGATGGTTATTAAAGAAGTTGGATAATAGGGAAACAAGTCCTCCCATAATAAAACTTGCTTGAAATAATCCTTGGTTCACAATCGGCTCACATAAGTGTACGAGCATAGTAGTTAATCCAGCATTATGCAGTCCGTATATAATGACATACATTGAAAAGGCAAATATAAGGATATGCCAAGGTGTCTTTTTCAAAATGTCTATAGGGTTTGTTCGTAAATAATACCATCTCCATATAAGTAGAATGAGGGATCCCAGCACAGCAACTAGTTCAATAGGAATTGCAAAATAAGAGGCAACAAAGAGTAAACAACGCATAACGAATACAAATAGTAAGACTTTCAACATAAATTGGGTACGTTTCCGTTTTGTTTCGACAGAAATATTTCCTTTTAAAGGATGGAAATGTTTTGTGAAAAAGATTTGTTCGATATCATACGAAACAGTAGGTAATTTTTTTGGAAGTTTATTTTTGACAACCATATACATAAGCCAGGACATAAATAGTAATCCTAGGGTTGCTGGAACAAACATCATGGCTGTGTGCATATATAGAGTCATATGGACAATCTTTAAAGCAATTAAATTCACAATGTTACTTACTCCAATAGGTGCACTAGAAGCTGTAGCTGTTAATGCCCCACTAAGAAGATAAGGAATTTGTTGATGAGGTTTTAGTTTGAGGTTTTTTAAGAGCAGAATTAAAATAGGGGTTGTAATTAATATGCTTCCATCGTTGTTAAATAAAAGTGTCATTAAAAAACAGAGCAATTGTATATACCAATATAAACGATGTCCTGATCCCCTAGCTAAATTTGCAAGCCGTGCGGCTGCCCAATGAAAGAAACCGAAGCTCTCTAGTATAACAGCCATTACAATGGTTGCCATTATGGTAATAGAAGCTCCACCAATTTTACTAATAATATCTACAATGTCTCCACGTGATACCACGCCCATCAATAAAATGATTAGCGCACCGATTGAGGCTGGCCAAGCTTCATTAATTCCTTTTGGCCTCCAAAAGATGATCGACATTGTCATGATAAATACAAAAATAGTCATTCCAATTTCGAAATTCATTCTTATCCATTCCCCTTTTTCGACAAACATAATTAAGTTGTCTCTCTATGATTATTTCCTTATATGTATATTCGTCATTCTTCATAGGGGAATGAATATAATACCTATATTATCCAATATGTATGTTTGTCCAGTTAGTATAAATGTACTCTAAGGAAAAGTGACTATTTTTTAGTAATCTATAAAGTTTATAAATTTCAAATAGAAAAGCCATCTATTACACTAATAGATGGTTTCTTTAATCAGTTAAGCTAAAACATAGAATAACACCGAATTTTAACATATAAAATATAGGGTTCTGGTGCGAAAATTAAAAAACATATGCAAGTAACCTTCCAAACTTGGACATACTGATACTAGTACTCTAAAAAAGGGGATGCGATTAGTATGAAAAAGCAAAATCTATTCAAATGGAAACATTATCAACCTGACCTTATTTTATTAACCGTGAGATGGTACCTACGGTACAATCTCAGTTTTCGTGATATAGTAGAAATGATGGAAGAACGCGGATTATCGATTGCTCATACAACGATTATGCGTTGGGTTCATCAGTATGGTCCTGAACTAGATGAACGAGTACGGCGTCACCTTAAGCTAATCAATGATTTCTGGAGAGTGGATGAAACGTATATTAAGGTAAAAGGTCAATGGATGTACCTATATCGTGCCGTTGATTCAAAAGGAAATACGATTGATTTTTATTTAAGCAAAACAAGAGATCATAAGGCTGCAAAACGCTTTTTCAAGAAAGCTATGCGGTCTTTTCATGTTTCAATGCCCCGTGTCATAACAGTCGATAAGAATCCGGCCTATCCTGTGGCTATTGAAGAGTTGAAGAAAGAGAAAAAGATGCCCGTAGGCATCCAAATAAGGCGGATAAAATATCTAAATAACATCGTGGAACAAGATCACCGTTTTATTAAGAAGCGTGTTCGTTCGATGTTAGGGTTCAAATCATTTCGTACAGCCACTTACATACTGAGTGGCATAGAAGTCATGCATATGCTGAAAAAGAAGCAAGTTTACCAAGAGGTGAAGTCTGCCCAAAGTAGAAAAGAATTCATCCATCAACTGTTTGGGTTAGCCTCCTAAGCTAGTAATTTAAGGGAACCTAACGCTTTATTTTTCTAGCGAATGTTTTTTGCACCACAACCAGTCAAAAAGCCCTTAGAAATAATCTAAGGGCTTTTTCCTAGCTCCGAAAACAAGATAGTCTTTCTGTGAATTAGGATATTTGGTATTTCACGGTATCCTTCATTTTTCACTTAAAATACAGGATACTATTTATTTTATTTCTAATTAATGGGCACTACCAGATTAGTAGCCGTAACCATCGGTATAGAAGTCATCTCTTGGATAACAATGGCGAACCCATCTACATTCACGAACCCAACGACAGCGAGGAGGACGGGGGTGATGATAAGGCTGGTGGTAAGGTTGTTGATAAGACTGAGGCTGTTGTTGTCTGTTAAAAGTATCAGCATGAGAAAATTGTTGTAGATCGTTAGGGTTTATTTCGGGTTGGTAATGATAATACAAGGTAATCTTCTCCTTTTATTAATTACTGAAATTTTCATTTTAATTTGGCTTTACTTAAACACACTATATGTTTAAAGAAAGAATCGATATGGACTTATACCTAAAAAAACGAGCCTGACTTTAGGTATTTAAACTAAAAAAATTAAAAGATTAATCAGAAATGAACCTGTTCCTGTTATATATGGAAAAATCCTTTAGATTATCTAAAGGATTTTTCTGCTTTTGATAATGTTTGTCCACACGTTTTTACTCCTTTTTGCATTTTATAGTATTAAAGGAGGTGAAAAGAATGAATATGGAAGATATTATTTCGATTGGAGCAAATTGTATAGTAAGAATTAGAAACAGATTCTTTCTTTTAGTAGAAATCGAAGTAGAAGAAGGAAATGTAGAAATAGAAGAATTTGTTTTTATTCGAATATCTGAGCAAGAGGCTAGAACATTGTTAGCAGGAGGTATTCAACGTTGTACTATTGCTAATTCTATTCCTAGGTCTTGTGATGATTTAGAAGTAGAATTCATTTGTGTTTTAATCGTGGGTGGAGAAGCATTTGCGGTTTTTGATGTAGAAAACGATGTTGATGAAGCTGTACTTGTCCAAATTTCATTGAGAGAAGCCGAGCGTTTAATCCGTAGAGGGGCAAGACGATGTACAGTTATTAATAGATAAGATTAGGCCTCTTAGGAGCTAAAGAGGTCTAATTTTGTGTGGTTTCTTGTAAGAATAATTATGTAAATACGAATATCCTCCAGAGTACTTAACTGGAGGATATTTTTGTAGACTCCTAGATGTATTAACTACCTATAAAATCCATTATGTTAAGTAAAAATAAATGAAATATACATTATTTTCTTCTTTAGGGCAATTAACTCTATTTATAAAATTTTTCAAGAGGGCTTGTACACTTGTCTATTCATTATTCTTATATAAACATATCATATAGTATAACGATATGATGGGAGGTGTGTTGAATGTCTTATGGTGAAAAATATGATTCTCATAATGATAAAAAAGAAGTGATCATTAAAGCAGACAAAGTAATTATTAAGACAGACAAAGTAATTATTAAAAAAGATGATAAAAAAGATCATAAAAGAGGATGTTGTTATTAAATAGTTTTCTCTATTATTGAATAAATTGAAATACTAATTTTTAGTGTTTTTTTCTTTTCTAAGTGTTACCTTATGGATAGTTAGTCAAATTGATATAAAAAACATTGGCTGATTTTTAGCCAATGTTTTTTTGTAATAATACTTGTTACTTTGGCAGCGAGAGTAGTAACAGATATTATGGAAGCTAGGTACCTTTCCTTCGTATAGTAGGTTAATAAAACAATTCCTATAGAATGCTAAGCATCTAACGATAAAATCCATTATGTTAACTAAACATGTATACTATATACAGAGTAAAAACAGAAAAAACTACTGCTCCTGATGAACTGAACCCAAAAAGTTAGACACGTTATTTAGGCAGCTAATGAGGATTGAATTCTGTATTCTACAGGGGTCAATCCTTTTAATTTTTCTTTTATTCGTAGATGGTTGTAATATAGGATATAGGC